>JAOZRY010000705.1 GCA_029939965.1 Bacteroidales bacterium
ACCAATTAATTGGGGGGGAGAGTTTAATAATTTTATTTTCATTTTAACATCTCACTGTTTTTAAAAGATTGTTTAAAAACACAAAAGATGTCCAGGCAGATGTTGAGTTTAAGAAATCAAATATTAATACTGCAAAGAAGTATTAATAATTTGATAATAATAAGAGTTTGGCTATGTTTCTGAATCAAGCAAAAGTTACGGATTATATAGCGTGTTTATAATACTACTTAATCAGATTTATTAATTTTAGGTTTTTTATGATGTTGCATAGCATATTTTCGTTTTTTATGTCGTATTTTCATTTGTTCGATGACCTGTTTTTTTGTAATCGCTCGTTGTGGTAAGAAATGAGCCAACAACTCACGGATATCATTACAGCTTAACAGTTCATATGAATCAGAATAATAGATTTTTGTTTTTAGCATAAACAGCATTGCTAACATCACCATCGCCATATGATGATGCCAACCAGTCCATGGTCGCACCTGATAATCGGCCATTCCGGCAGAGCTCTTTGCATCTTCGATGGCTCGTTCGACAAAATAACGTTGACCTTGCATAAAAGCTAATCGTTCAATGGATGTTTTTTCGTGGGCATTGCTAATGCTATATTTGAGTTTGTTCTTTGAACCATTTTCATGTCGGACGATTAAATGCCAACAATGCGCATGTTTCTCTTTGCGATCCCAAAGCCAGACCCGGCCGTGAATCGCACGAACTTTCAGGGGTCCTTTGCTGCCATCTCGTAGAACAATTTCTTGCCAGGCATCATCGCTTTGATTGGCAGCCCATTGAGCAACCGTCGTATGTTGAATGTCTGTTTTTAGTCGTACCGGTTTCCTGCCCTTTGTAGATGTGCGTTTGGGAATATAGGGTTTGGGATCTTCCAAAAAGATTGGTTGATCACAATGAACGTCAACTAAAAATGTTTCGCCGGCATTGTCAATAGCACGCAGAAAAGAAGGGTCTTCACCATAAAATGCATCGGCGCCAATCCACTTGTGGGACAAACCATTTGATCGAGCCGATTCAATCATTTCAAGTGCCAATTCGGTCTTTTTTTTGTGCTTCATCCGTTCTTTGGGAACACCGGCCTTCTTGCAGCGGACTTCACTGTCTGTCCAACTGGTCGGTAAAAACAACCTGGTGTTAATCAAACTGACCTTTTCACGACAATTCAATGCAGCAAAAACGCCAACCTGACAATTATCAACTTTGCCAAGACGACCGCTCCATTGACGTGAAACACCAGCAGATTTGCTTCCTTTTTTGGTAAAGGCACTCTCATCAATGATCAGGCAACTATCCGGATCATCACCAAAAAGATCGTTAACATCTTTTGAAGTTTGATCCATCAGCGCAAACGCATCCCATGGTGAGTGAGAAATAAAATTCTGCAATGACTGACTGTTTGTTTCAGGAACGGATTCAACCATACGATCGATATTCTTTTTGTTGGCTTGCATTAAGCCACATAAATATTGATAGGATTGCTGAACTACAGACCTGGTCTTAAGTTCAAAATATTTAGTATATTGGGCATGAAAAGGAATAAATTGATCGGCAAGATTCATCAGTGAATCCTGCTTCGCATTTTTTGAACTCCTTCTTCAATTTAGGATGAATTGTGATAGGAAATGTTTGGTGTGTAAGTTAAAGTTAACATGCCCTAATATAATAAATTATCAATTAATTAGCAACACTTTTTTAATCTGATTAAGTAGTATTAAAAAAGAGTGAAAAATTAGTACGGTTGGTTTAAAGATAAAGAAAATTTCAATGAAAAAAACTATCACACTAACTAAAAAAATCGATGTGCCGCTAAGTATAGCATATCAAATTGTTGCGGAAGTGGAACATTACCCTGAATTTGTTCCGAATGTTAAATCAGTTGAAATCCTTGCTAAAAATGATGACAGGATGGTAGCTGAAATGAGTTTCAATTCTAAATTACACAATGTTCAGATTCAAACCCTGGTAACATTTCATGAGAATCAATCTATCATAATTAAACAGATATATGGTCTTTTTTAATGTTTTCAATAAAAGTGGCGGTTTGAGAAAGTAGAAACTGGCACTTTAATTACAATTAGTTATGAGCTGGAATTTAATAATCTTCTATCTGGAATGTTGGCTTTAAAAGAACTGAAGAAAACAACACCAGAAATTTTAAATGCCTTTATTATACGGGCAAAGCAAAAAATGAAAAGTATCAAGTGAAAATAACAGCAAAAAAC
>JAOZRY010000106.1 GCA_029939965.1 Bacteroidales bacterium
ACAACCTTTTAGCAGAGGAACAAAAAAAAATTAAAAGCCATATTTACATTATCTCAAGAGGATCAGCTTTTGAAACATTGTTTTTTTATACATTAGGAATTTGTTAATTTTGTAAAAAACGAGGATCATGCAAACAACAGTAGTAATAGATACACACTCGATTGAAGCTCAAAAAATGCTGGAATTTCTTAAGGCTACACGCTATGCAAAAGTTATTGAAGAAAAGACACCTAATATAGAAACTTTGCAGGCAATTGATGAAATAGAAGCTGGTAATGTTAATTCTTATACCTCAGTAAAAGAGATGATGCAGAAACTAAAAGAGTCAGCGGGTGTATAGTATAAATACATCAAATAAATTTGAAAAGGACTTTGTGAAATGTGTTAAGCGAAGCTACAATTTAGGTTTGTTTAACGAAGCCCTTGAAATTCTTGAAGTTTCAGGAAGATTACCAAAGAAATACAAACCTCATATGCTTTCTGGGAATTTGAAAGGATATTGGGAATGTCACCTTAAACCGGATTGGTTACTTTTATGGCGTCAAAATGACGAAACACGAGTAATAGAATTAGCAAGAACAGGAACTCACTCAGACTTGTTTAAATAGAATAACAATATTTGATTTTGTTAAACTAAATGTAGAAGATAACAAATTAGTATTTCTGCCTCCTGTTATGCAAATGGTTTTAAGGCTTTGGAGGAAAATCCAATAATTATCGGCTTTTCAGCCTCTGGCAATAAAGAAGAAAAGGCAATATTAAGATGGGATGCTGAAAAATGGTTGGATTGGGAAAAATCAGGTTAAACTTGGTTTCATTTCATAAAACAATTCTCAACCTCAACCTCTCAACCTCAACTTCTCAACCTCAACCTCAACTCCTCAACCTCAACCTCAACTCTCACTCTCACCCTCAACCTCAACCTCAACCTCAACCTCAACCTCAACCTATGTTAAACAGAATCCTTGCTTTTTTTATGCTCATTTTCCTTAGTCCGGTATTTCTTGTCGTGATTTTGCTAATTACTATTGATGATGGACTACCGGTATTTTTTGTTCAGAAAAGAGTAGGTATAAACTATACATTCTTCAATCTGTATAAGTTTAGAAGCATGAAAAAGAATACACCAAATGTAGCAACACATTTATTAGATAATCCTGATCAATATTTACTTAAAATTGGCAGCCTAATAAGAAAGTTGAGTTTTGATGAACTTCCAAATTTGATAAATATTATAAAAGGGCAGTTGGTATTTGTTGGCCCGCGCCCGGCTCTTTATAATCAAGATGATCTTATGCAATTGCGTATTGCTGCCGGAGTTGATAAACTAAAACCAGGCCTTACAGGATGGGCACAAATAAATGGAAGGGATGAAATTTCTCTAAAAGAAAAAGTAGCTCTGGAGAAAGAATATATGAATAGAAAATCTTTAAAATTTGATGTAAAAATATTTTTCATGACTTTTGCTTCGGCGTTTTTTAAGAAAGAGGGAGTGAGTCATTAATACGGAATAAACTATTTTAAATTCATATTTGAATATTTGAGTATGTTTTGGATATGAGTTTGATAATCAAAGAGAAAATTGTAAACAGATGAAAATAGATTTTACTGCCTGCAATATTCCGGATAATTATGAACAATTTATTATTCATCAGAAATCAAGTTGTGCGGTTACAGTAGGAAATAATCCTACATTATCATTAGTATTTCATAAAACCTGGAGTTGGCCACTAATAGAAGTGGCCTTTTTTATTGAAGATATTCCGGTTGCCTTTTACAGTGCATTAAAAACAATAAAAGGTTGGGTTTCGCTTCCACATTCCAGCTTTGGAAGTTTATGGGTAAATAGTGTGGTGCTTAGAGAAATATTGTTAGGCGATGATATGGATGGTGATTTCGATGAAGAAATTATCAGAGCATATTTTTATCATTTTTTTTATGATGTATTGTCATCTAATGATTTACCACAAAAAAACATACTGAGGGCAAGAGTTGATTTGGGGTCAGAAGATTTCAAAATTCATTCAGGAGAGCCATTACACTCTGACAAGCCATTACTCTTCGAATGTAGATGTTTTCATAGATTATCTTCCCATTACAAAGAAAATAAAACTGTAAGCATACTTCAATTGCAGCCTTCCTTTGTTTTGCAGCAGAATTGTTTTTCATCATCAGTTCGTAGGAAAATCAGAAGAGCAAAAAAAAATGGAATTGAGATAGAAGTGGGTGGGGGTGAGCTTTGTGATGCATTTTATGAGGTGTATCGAAAAAATATTCACCGATTGGGTTCTTTTGGTCTTCCAAAACGTTTCTTTATTCAGTTGTTCACATTTTATGATCGTGGCATGGCAAAGATTATTATTGCCAGAATCAATGGTCGAATAGTTGGTTCAGCAATCATACTCACTTATCTGGGCTTTGCAGAAAATCCCTGGTTTGCAACTCTAAAGGAAGCCAATAAATTATATGTATCATATTTGTTGCATAATACAATGATCGAACTGGCAATAGAAGAACGATGTACGGAGTACTCACTTGGACGTAGTACAACCAATGGAACTCATCATCATTATAAAAAGCAGTGGGGAACCACCGACAAACAATTGTTTTTTAATTATCCATATCCCGTCAACGACTTTACCGAAAAGCATTCATATTTAAAGCAGATAATTAAAAGAGTTCCTATTTGTTTTTCGAAACCTTTTGATGAATTTGTGTCACGAAGAATATATTAGTGTAATAAAATAACTGCAACTTTGAATATTCTTACTTTTGATATCGAAGAATGGTTTCACATAAACGACAGTACCTGGATACCCGTTAAAAAGTGGCCATACTTGGAAAATAGAGTGATTGCTAATACCAACATTATTCTGTCATTTTTAAATAGACATAACATCAAGGCTACTTTTTTTGTACTCGGCTGGATTGCGGAGCAATATCCGGAACTAATAAAGCAAATTGCAAAAGCTGGTCATGATATTGGCTACCACTCTTATTACCATCGGATTCCCGAGTATCAATCTAAAAAGGAATTTGAAACGGATTTGATTTCTGGCATTGGATTGCTGGAAAAAATCACTGATAAAAAAATACTGTATTACAGAGCCCCAAATTTTTCCCTCACAAACAAATGGATGTTGGATTGTTTGATTGCTAATGGAATACTGGTAAGTAGCTCTATTAAAAACCCCATCAGGCATAATAATATGGATTTGCCTGATAAACCCTTTATTTTTTCCAGAGGTGAACATAAAATTATTGAATTCCCCCTTTTAACAATGTATTTGATACTTATGAAGTTTGCCTACAGCGGTAGTGGTTATTTTAGAATTATGCCATATTATTTATTGAAAAGACTTTACAAAAACAGACCTTACTTACTGGTATATTTTCATCCGAATGACTTTGACCCTAATGTTCCTACTGCGCAAGAACTTGGCTTTGTAAGGAATACTTTAAATACAATAGGAACTGCCACTACTATGCCCAAACTGGAAAAATTATGTAGTCTTTATTCATTTTCAAGTATTTCTCAAGCTTTAAACAGAATAGATTTAGATAATTTGCAGATAATTGATTATTAGTAATAATTATTCAACCGCATATATATTTCACTTTCTTTGCAGCAATTATAATTATACAATTAGGAGGATTAATGTTTTCAAAGTATAGAATATTTCTTTCAATCATTCTTTTTATTTATCTTATTCTACTTGCATGGTTGTCACTAGCTCCGGCTTCCACTTTTTCGAATAGCCTGATTAATTTTCCGGGAGCAGATAAAATCATTCATGGTATTATTTATATGTTCTTGGGGTTACTGTTATTTCTATTTTTAAATGAAGTGCGAAATCCCAGTATTAAGACCAATATATATGTTTTTGTAAGTGCCTCTGGTTATGGGCTGTTAATGGAATTATTACAATTATGGATCAGAAACTCCTCACGAAGTTTTGAGCTTGCTGATGTTGTTGCCAATTGTGTTGGAGTGGTAGTCGGGATTTTGTCAGGGTACGTAGTTAAACCATTTTTGGTAAGAATTTTAAATCGAAATCAAGATTAGAAATCATACTGTACAGATATTTTTTTACTGATTCTTTCCGGCAAGGAGGAATAGTTGCGCTCTTGATTTATTACAACAAAATTGATTCAAAATCAGGATTATATATTAAATCAATCATGCTTTAAATTCTACCCTAACTATATTTCCTATCTGGTTCACTTTGTATTTAATAGTACTCTCTCGGTACTAATATTTTCTATTTCCTTCCTTGGTATCTGTAAATACCACCAAACTTTTCCACCCACCATACCCAAAGCATAAATATTACCACATAAAAGAATGGACGCAAAATCCAGTCATGAACAAAATGCCAGTAATCCGGTAACCATAATGTAACTATCCCCAATAGAATGATACGAATTATATTGGTGAAATGCATTATAGCAATACTTAAGGGGATAAACCATGTTTTCTGTTTCAAGGGTCCTGGAAATAGAAAAAACAGGACGATGATCTGGTAGAACTGTTTCAAGCCGGAACAACTTTCATTTACTGTTATATAACCACCATTGCTAAAACGGATGGTGTTTCCGGTTTCAGCCAGTGCCTGAGAATCGTAAGTGTGTTGTATGATGAAATAACTTGCTCTGAAGACCATATTTGCAAGCCATTCAGCGGTTTCTATAACTCCTGGTATTGATTTGATTTCTGTAGAAAATGCCCACCAGAATTCATGAAAAAAATAGGTGATTGCACAAAATAGAACTACATTTATTAAATATGCGTATTTTTTAATCTTGTCCTGAAAAGTCATTTTTAATCGTCTTAATAATTGCACAAAAGTATTTATTTTTACAAAATCTATAATTTTTTTTCTATCCTCTGGTAATTCTTAGCTTTTAAACCATGAGAATATTTGAGCTATAATCTCGGGAAGAAAAATAGTGCATGATATTCAATCGGTTGTTTTAGTTTGCCATCCGGTTCAAACTTAACAGATAAGGATTTTGAAAGAATTTCTCATTTTCTTTACGTGGTGTTCTCATAAACCAATTGCCGCTAATTTATCCAATTAATAAATTTGTGATATTGCTATACTGTAGGCATGATTGTAAATCATAGTAAATGAGATATGTAGCAGTTGTTGTGTGCAGGTTGTAAACGGTAATGAAATAGTAATAAATTTTTATTGTAGCAGGTATAGTTTTTTTTGTTGTATTTTTGTCCACAAAGTAAAGTGTTAGTATGTTATTGCAATTATTGATAAAATAACGTCATAGTCAATGTATCAAATTGTACATCGTTTTGCGAAAATGCTGAATGGTAAAATTGCTTCGGGTTGGTTAATCTTATTGATCGATGTAGTAATTATCTGGTTAAGCTTTTTATTTGCTCAGGTGATTCGTTTTAATTTTGAAATTTCCAATATCGTTTGGTCATCAGTTTTACTTAATTCTTTAGTTGTTCTATTTATTAATTTCTTCTTTTTTATTGTTTTCAGGTCTTATGCTACAATAATTCGTCATACCAGCCTGCATGATATCCTCAGGGTTTTTAGAGCAATGACATCAGCCCTTGTGTTATTGTTTGTTATCAGCATTTTAAACAAACATTTTCAATTTAATAAGAATTTTGTATTGTCGATATCTGTTTTAGTTATTTTTTATTTCAACAGTGTTTTTGCTCTCGTTTTTGTGAGGATTCTTATCAAGTTGATTTATCATAATACTTTTCATCCCAATAGCAAGCCGTTTACAAATGTTATTATCTATGGAGCAGGTGAACAGGGGGTTATTACAAAAAATACATTAACAAGCAATGGTGCAACAAGGTATAAGATTATTGGTTTTGTTGATGACAACCCACGGAAAATTGGAAAAAGCATTGATGGTATAAGGATTTTCAAACCCGAGATTGTAAATGAGGAATTTATAGAGAAAAAAAATATTGATGAATTGATTTTTTCGATACAAAACATTAATTCTCAAAAAAAGCAGAGAATAATTGATGATCTGATAAAATTTGATATTGTAATAAAAATTGTCCCCACCATCGAGCGTTGGATTAATGGAGAATTAGATATTAACCAGATCGCAAAGCTTAAGATTGAAGATTTACTTCAGCGTGATCCGATTAAAATTGATAATCCTAAAATATCTGAAGCAATCAACGGCAAAGTTGTTTTGGTTACAGGTGGTGCCGGTAGTATCGGTAGTGAAATTGTTCGACAGTCGTTAAATTACTCACCTGCCCTGATTGTTATTGTTGATAATGCTGAATCTCCGATTTTTGATTTGAAACAGGAACTTGTGGTAAATGGTGATGCGAAAAATAAAGAGATACTAAAATTTATTATTGCAGATATTACAGATCAAAGACGAACCAGTGTTATTTTCTCCGAATGCAAACCTTCATTCGTGTACCATGCTGCTGCTTATAAACATGTGCCCTTAATGGAAGATAACCCTGAAGAAGCTCTTAGAGTAAATGTGTTTGGTACCAAAAATATTGCAGACTTATCTGTTGCCAATAATGTTGAACGTTTTGTGATGATATCTACAGATAAAGCAGTTCGACCTACCAACGTGATGGGGGCAAGCAAACGTTTGGCCGAAATGTATTGTCAGTCTTTAAGTCAAACTGATAATATTAACACCAGGTTTATTACTACTCGTTTCGGCAATGTACTTGGCTCAAATGGATCAGTTGTAAAAATTTTCCGCAAGCAAATCAATTCAGGAGGCCCTGTAACGGTAACGCACCCGGAAATCACACGTTTTTTTATGACTATTCCTGAAGCGTGTCAGCTTGTATTGGAGGCCAGCATAATGGGTTCAGGTAGCGATATATTTGTGTTTGATATGGGAGAGGCGGTTAAAGTTGATAATCTTGCCCGGAAAATGATTAAGCTGGCAGGTTTTCAACCCGATAAGGATATTAAAATTGTTTACTCAGGTTTAAGATCAGGTGAAAAACTATATGAGGAATTACTGAATAACAGTGAAAATACTATTGATACCTATCATCCAAAAATTATGATTGCCAATATTGATCATATACTTAATGGTAGTGTTCTGCACACCATTAACGAAATAAAAGAAGTGCTAAAAGAAAATGATCAATTCAAACTTGTTGGCATACTCAAAAAGGCAATCCCTGAATACATAAGCAATAATTCTGTTTTTCAAAGGCTTGATGCATAGAGTTTTGGATTGCATATTTATGCTTTTGTATAATACAGCATTGAGGTTCATATAAATATTCAAAATTGGTGGAATGAAGAGATTGTTTTTTGCGGTAGTTTTCTTTTTCGTGATGGCCAGTATTCATTCCCAATCACTTACCGGGTTATCAGGTGGGTATAGTATTCCATCTGCCGATTTTCAAAAAGATAAAACTTTAATTCTGGGTTATAATTATCTCAATAGTAAGTATTATGATCTTTATTCTAAAGGCAAGGATTATTCATATAGTATAGGATATTTCGCGCTTACTTTTCTTCCATTTGCCGAGGTAAGTGTAAGAATAACATATCCGAATGGATATAATGCAGAGCATGAAGATATTATAATTGGTGATAGGATGATTTCCGGACGCCTTCAGCCTCTGAGAGAAGGGAAGTATCATCCATCTGTTGTTATTGGTTTGCAAGGTTTTTATAAAACTACCGGTAAGGATGATCCAATAAATTCAGGTGTCAAAGGAGCCTCTTATTTTAACTCATCCTATATAGTTATAACAAAACATGTTTCCTTCAATAATGTGTTTGACAAAATAGGTGTTACTGTTGGTTACGGTGCTGATTTCATTGCTGCCAACACTTATCAATTCATAGGCCTCTTTTATGGAATTAATGTCTCCCCCAAAAACATGGAGTATCTGGAGCTAATGATGGAATATGATGCTGATAAGTGGAATGTAGGTATGCGACTCACCATTGTGAAGCATGTAGTTATACTTGCCGGCTTTGAGGGGTTCGATTCTTTTTCGGGTGGGATAAGCTATAAATTCCGCTTGCCATAAAGATTAAGGTGAACAAATGATTTTTTGGAGGAATCGGTAAGAAGCCTGTAGAAATAATCCGTGTCAATCCGCTCAATCCGCCAAATCCGTGTTCCATCCCCATCAAAACATAAAAAAGCTGATCAACCTGATGACCCCAGAAATAATCCGCGCCAATCCGCTCAATCCGCCAAATCCGCGTTCCATCACCACCAAAAAACAATAAAGCTGATCAACCAGAAGCCCCCGAAAATAATCCGTGTCAATCCGCTCAATCCGTGTTCCATCACCATCAAATAATAATAAAGCTAATCAACCTGATACCCCC
>JAOZRY010000706.1 GCA_029939965.1 Bacteroidales bacterium
TTCCACTAAGGTTTAAAGCAAAAAAATAAGGTTTATTAAAATCATGAAAAAGTGTAAGATGGTAAATAACAATTAAGAACTATTTGCAATTGATGAAAAAAAAGAATAATAAGCAAAAGCGGAAAACAATTGGGCAGTCTGACGGAAAAACTATTAATAAACTATTTTTTCTTGTCGGCATTTTAGTGTTAACAATAATTGTTTATTCAAACAGCATAAACAACGATTTTACTTACCAGTTCGATGATGATTTGTATGTAACCAACAATGCCGATATTAAAGCATTAACCATCGAAAATATCTCCCGGGTTTTTTCAAAATCGTATGTAGGGCTTTACCTTCCGTTAACGATGCTAACATTCATGGTCGAGTTTTCGATGTTTGAACTCGATCCAATGCCATATCATGTTACCAATCTTATTTTACACCTTATTGGAACGGTGCTTGTTTTTTTATTAACATATAAAATAAAACCTAATGTTTACATAGCATCTGTAGTTACGTTTGTGTTTGCCATTCATCCTATGCATGTGGAATCTGTTAGCTGGATTTCGGAACGCAAAGATGTGCTTTACGCCATATTTTATCTATCAGGATTAATTGCATACCTGAATTTCCTCAAAAACAGATCAGCAAAAAACTACCTTCTCACAGTTTTGTTTTTTGTTTTGTCGCTTTTTTCCAAAGCCGTTGCCGTTTCATTTCCGCTTTTTTTGGTAGCCTTCGATTGGTACAATGGCCGCAAATTGCTAAATGTAAAATTGATTCTGGAAAAGATTCCATTTTTTGCCCTGAGCCTTACCTTTGGTTTGGTAGGTATTTATTTTACAAGCACAGCAGCCGACACAAGCACACCTGATATTGCCTTGATGTACCGGCCTTTTATTGTTAGTGATGCGATAATGATTTATCTGTACAAATTTATTGTACCCTTCAAACTCATGATTTACTATTATTATCCTGAAGTGTCAACAGGAAAACTGGCTTCGGGGTTTTATATATCTTCTGCTATTTTGGTTTTAATTTTTGTTACAACAATAATCTGGGTAATTAAAGCCGGAGAAAAAAAACGTGATCTGATACTTGGGTTGCTGTTTTTTATTATCCCCACATTTTTTATTTTACAATTAATTCCTGCCGGACGTGCTTATGCTGCCGAAAGATATACCTATCTTTCGTACATTGGCCTTGCATATATATTTGCCATATTTACCAATGATGTTATCCGAAATAAAAGTCAAAATTTTATTTCACTCCGCGCCACTCTAATTGGGGTTATTGTTTTTTTTGCAGCCGGATTTTCATACCTCACCTGGGATCGGAATAAAGATTGGACTGACAGCCTGACAATTTTTACTGATTTGATAGAAAAAAACCCTGAGCATGGCCATCCATATTTAATCAGGGGGATTACTTATGTGCAGTTTGGTAAGAATAAATTAGCACTCCAGGATTATAATAAAAGCATATTGTTAAACCCGCACAGTGCGAAAGCCCTTGCAAACCGATCATCCACCAAGGGCATGTTAGGTGATTTGGAGGGTGCTTTGGATGATGCTAACCGTTCGCTGAAAATAAGACCCGGATATACAAATGCACTCAACAACCGGGCAACGGCTTATTTCTTTAGTAAGGATTATGAAAGTGCTCTTGCCGATTATACTACATTGCTGGCCAAGGATTCGTTAAAGGTTGATTTGTACCGCAAGCGAATAATGGTACTCGAAAAACTTGACAGGAGAGATGAACTCTTAAATGATTATCTTACACTTACCCGACTCCTGCCCGCCAATCATAGCTATTTTGCTAAAGTAGGTGAAATATTTTATCATCAAAACAAAAATCAGGAGGCTGTCGAATACATAAACAGGTCGATTCAACTAAAGCCAACTTATTATCAGCCTCTCTTTATCAGGGGAAATGCATATTTTAAATTGGGCGAATATAGCAAGGCACTTAGCGATTTTAGTAGATATGCCGAAATCACCAAAGAGCCTGATTCGTATTATAATTCGGGAATGTGTTTTTTGAAGTTGAACAAAATTGAGGATGCCTGTAAATTGTGGGGAAAAGCCCGTGAGCTTGGTCATAAGGATGCCCCGGCCAGGATAGAACAGTATTGCCGGTAATGTGTTTTTTGTTTGTTTGCAAAGCGTAAAAGTTGCGATTAGGTATAGTTAAATTATATCTTTGTTGTATTGAATTAATTATTATGGTAATAAAATACAGGGTTATG
>JAOZRY010000707.1 GCA_029939965.1 Bacteroidales bacterium
AAAGGAGAGAGAAAAACCGGACAAGATAGTTTCGCGAACCGAACAAAGTAATTAGTGCCTGAACGAAAACCCCTGATTCCCGGACCGCCCATAGTCAATTCAATGGGTTACGGGAACTAACAGCCCATTTTTAGGTCTCCTTTTCAACCGAATCTGTGCCGAAGGTTATGAAATTTGAAATTAACAAATTAAACTGAACAAATTTTTACTTACTTTTCCACAAATCTTTTAGCAGAGATTCGATCGGAAAAAAGCACTGAATCTGAACGAAAACGATTATAACTTCCTGATTTTTCTAGGTGTGAATCTGAAAAAGGGGGTTTTCGTTCAGGCACTAATTAGCATCTAATGATTTTCGTCTTGACAATGAGGGTGACCCCATAAATCCGATTAGACCAAATGAAAAACACAAGGTATTTTGGCAGTTCAAAATTCACGTAAATCGACTTTGACATGATGTCAATTTTATACCTTAATTTTCGGAAATTTTGTTTTGACTGACAATGGGGTCCATCTCAATCGGCCCGTAGGTAAACAAAATAAAATCACGAAAAAACAGATTTTCTACCTGCGGAATATGGGTTAGAACAATATTTTTGGGGTCAAAATGAGGCTTTTAAAATTAAGACGGTGTTTTCACCATCAAAAAAATGGATCTAAGGCCAAAAAACCACCCTGCTTGTAGCTTTTAAGTTGCAATATCATATGGTTAACTTGGCCAGACCCCAAGAGAATCGATTGATTCTATTCCATATCATTTTCCAAATTTAAATAAATTGAAAACAATGGTGTCTCGAATGACAAGACCGACAAAGATAACACCTGACCCAATAATCGACGCTGTCGTTTAATTTGGCTTTGAAAGCGAAATTCCACCTGATGCTATACTTGGCATGTTATTCAGTGTTGTGCGAAATGAATTTTCAAATTTCAAAAAATTACCGATTGCTAAAATCCCAGAAGAAATAAGACGAAATGATCCTCAGTTAAAGTTTGCTCCGTTCGCCAATCTATCTGAAATAGCAGTGCGACCAGTTCAAAGGTGGTTACAACGCTACAGTCCACGCCAAAGGAATGTTTATCTATCAATAGAACTCAATTTTTTTCAATAGGTGAAAGATGAGCCCTAAACGTAAATTTCAAAGAACATTTTCCCGAAATAATGCTTCCCTATATGAACATGCATTTGACCTATATCTAGATAAGGGTAAACCAGATGAAGCTCTTCGAATTCTCTTGAAACTTGCTAACGATGGTTATAAGAGGGCTTTTGGTGAGATTGGTGTTATCATGTACAGGGAGAAGCATGATGTCAAAAATGCTGAAAAATGGCTTGCGAAGGCTGAAAAAGTAGGCGCATTACCGGGAGTGGCCACTTACGAATACGGTATGCTACATTATCTGGAAAAAGACGACTGGAAAACAGGTCTTAGTTATTTATTCAAGGCAGCTAAACAAGGATATGAACTGGCTTATGGAGATATTGGCGTCATCCTGTATCTTTATAAAGAAGATATTTATGGGGCAGAAAGATGGTTTGAAAAAGCTGAAAAAAATGAGGTTCTTTTCGCACCAGCGGCCTTTCATTACGGAGAACTCTTGATGCTTGAAAAGAATGAATGGGAGAAGAGTAAGAAGTATTTTATGCAATCAGCTGAGGAAGGTTATGACCCGGCATATGCCGAATACGCTTCGATTTTATACCTCGACAAGATTGATGTAGATAAAGCCGAGGCTTATTTTGAGAAAGCAGAAGAGGTAAATTGCCTACCTGCACCACATGCGTATAACTATGGAGAGTTATTGATTAACGAAAGAAACGATGTCGAGAGAGGAAATAGGTATTTGGATTTGGCAGAAGCTGATAGATACTATGAGGAATGAAGCATGTAATCGCCCAACCAATCGCTCCACCGGACCGCAAGATCGTAGTCGTTTTTCTTTGAAACTTTGGCAGGGCGACTGGTGAGACCAAACGTTCGCTTCCAAAAGAAAAATATCAAAAGGACGTAATGATAGAAAACAAAATAGCAAGAGTTTGCTGGAATACAAATTATTGGCAAAAAACCTCTGGCCCAGAAGGTAAAAATAAAAAGTCATATGAAAAACTGACTGGATATGGTCATGAAGAGTGGCTTTTAGACACTACCAATTACCTAAGGGCTTTGCGGGAAAAATTTTCATTACCATTGCATTATTGTGGGTTTGATACAGAAAAAACGTTTTAGAAAAAA
>JAOZRY010000708.1 GCA_029939965.1 Bacteroidales bacterium
ACTAACGGAGGAGCAACAGAAGGTGCAAGCCGGGCGGATGATATTTTGCAGGAGTTTTTCTTGAATATCGAACCGCTGAATATCGAATCTTGAATCCTGAAGTGTAAGAAAATAAGAAATGAAAATGAATGAAAAAAGAATTAGAATGAAACCAATTGCAAAATTTCCAGCACTTAGTTTTTCATTAGACATGCATAACTTGTTAATTTATGTTAACAAAAGCTCACAAAATCCCTTTTCCCGATACGATTATATGAAGGATGTTGAAAAGAACAAATAATAATATGATAATCAAATAAAAAAATCGAGGTGTATTATGACGCCACTATCAATTTGAAGGCTTGCCAATAATACCTCAAAAAAGCATACACAAACCAAACAATTGTAAAAATGAAAAACGGTTACAATAAATTTTCTACTCGCCTACACCCCTTTCGATATTCAACATTCATCCCGATAGCTATCGGGATTCTGTATTCGATGTTCCTTTCCTTCTCCCTCCCCGCCCAGCAATGGACCGAGCCGCTTAACATCACAAACCTTGGCGGCTATAGCATGGATCCCGACATGGTGATAGACCACAACAACGTGATACACGTAGTTTGGAGCTACGAGATTGATTACTGGCACAGGAAGATCATGTACATTTATTCTGAAGATGACGGCGAAATTTGGTCCGAACCTTTAGACCTTACTCAAAATACAGAACTCTGGATGTCGAAGCCACACATAGCCTGCGATAGCAAAAACAATTTGTTCGTTACCTACGACTATGCTACCGGCACATCCGATAAAATGATCTACCTGATGGTTTACAAAGACCACCTTTGGGGCGAACCGATTATAATTTCGGAAGGGATGCCCGGCTCGCATTACAATTATGTAATTATCGACCACAACGATCGGATGTATGTGTTTTGGGATTACAGCCCTACCGGTGATAATTACTACAGGTATCTTGAAAACAATATCTGGTCAGATCCCTATTGTCCTTATCCAGGAAATGATGAAATTTATGCTTTGGTGGAAGCCGAGATTAGCACCAATAATTCCATCCATTGGATGGGAGCTTCGGCCGGGACAACTTATTATGGCGAACGATTGCAATACTTTTACTATGATTATTCTTTTAATATCTGGTATCCTCCACAAAAACCTGTAAATGACACAATACAAGTAGGCCTTGATATTACGCTAAACAATAATGAAATCCCCGAAAGTACATACCGAAAAAGATCAACAATTTCTATGGGTGTAAATTCTGACTCAACCATGTACATAAAAAAGGAAGAAAACTCATGGGGCTCGCCTGATATGGTTGCCGGTAAAGAGAAACACCATGAATACCAACAAATTGCCATCGATCAAAATAGTGATGTGCATATTTTAGACATTCAAATGCCTAATGAAGGCCTTAAACTTTCTCATTATCAAAAAAAAGAAAAGGAATGGATTGAACAAATAATCGACACCTGTTACATTATTCTTTTTACTGATTTGGAATTTAATAACAATAAGCTTTATGTTGTTTATAATAAAACCTGGCCGGTTGCTCCTCAGGTTTTCGAGTCAGACCTATATTATTGCAAATACGATATCGTTATCAACATCAAAGAAGCAACCAACTTATCCACCGAATTAATAATCTACCCAAACCCGGGAAGGGACAGAATATACATAGAATTTGAAAATAATAAACAACAACATATCGATCTGTCGATTTTCGACATGACCGGAAAACATATTATTACAATAATCAGCGAAACAAAACCACCCGGTAAGTACCGGCAATTATGGAAGGTTACAGATAAAAACAGAAAGGAGAACGCCCCCAGTCTGTACCTCGTACGCCTGCAGTCAGGTAGGAAAACCGTTACGAAAACAGTTGAGGTTTTGAAGTAGCCAAAGAAGGGAGCAGGCATGTTGCCCGTTGGTAGTCTGCACTGGCGGGAGGGCAGCAAATGACGAGTAATCACGGGGTGACTTCAAGTCACCCCGTGATTGGAAATTCATTGGAAATTCAAATGTTTAATTTAAATTTTAAAATTATGTTTAAGAAAAATTTAGTTATTACAGTAATCGTGGCATTTTTTGCCACAATGGGCACTCTTGTTGCCCAGGAAAAGTACGCCATATTGATTGGCGGAAACATGAACCCCGATGATCTGGTAATTCCAGAGACGGAACAATGGAACGGCGGACAGGGAGGGTCGCTTGAATACGGCTTCGATGA
>JAOZRY010000107.1 GCA_029939965.1 Bacteroidales bacterium
TAGCATTAAATCATTGTAGCATTAAATCATTGTAGCATTAAATCATTGTAGCATTAAATCATTGTACCATTTTTTTATGTTCCACTAAATTCGCAGTAGAACCTACCAGAGAATACCATTTTTAATTTTATCTCCCACACTGCATAGCCGAAACTGTTTTATTAACCAAGCTCCGGGCATCCTCTTTTACCCCCCTTTATTTGTCAAATTGTCAGCAATTAGATTTTGGCATTTTTTTTAGGTACTTGTTTTTTATTGAAATTTATTAATAATTTCAACCTGTTTTATTGTAAGAAAGTTACTTTTGCAGACTTTATTAAATCGCTTAGGTATCACCAGAAAGTATTTTTAAAATGGAACTCAAAAAAGTGTCTTCACATCAGGAGCTGATCAGCAACATTAAAGATTTGCAAAAATCTTATGTGCTGTTATTCAAAAGTGGATCAACCACCAGCGATTGCGCTATTAATAATCTTTCGCAGGTAGAAAATGACGATTTGCATGTTTTTACTGCCGATGTGGCAACTGTTCGCGACATTCACGTAAAGTATGATATAAAAACTATTCCCACGTTATTAGCCTTCGAAAAGGATCATTATCAAAATGTGGTGAAGGGATGTAACAATCCTGATTTTTATCGTTCATTTTTTGAAAACACTGCTTATGTTTTTGATGAAAAAAGCCCTCGCCAGCCCAGTGTAACGGTTTATTCTACACCTTCATGTAGCTGGTGTACAACATTAAAATCGCATCTGCGCAAGCATAAAATCAGATTTTCAGATATTGATGTTTCACGAGATCAATCGATGGCTGAAGAGCTTATGAGAAAAAGTGGTCAACAAGGTGTTCCACAAACAGAAATCGATGGTGAAATAATCGTTGGTTTCGATAAAGCAAGAATTAATAAATTATTAAACATAAATTAAAAACAGTATAAGAATGAAAGAATTACAACCATTAAATCAGAATGTTATCCTCGATTTGAACGATGATAAGAAAGAACAAATAACTACAGGTGGAATCATTATTCCTGATACTGCCAAAGAAAAACCACAAATGGCCAAAGTTGTAGCCGTTGGTAATGTTGAAAATCCCGGCATTGCGGTAGGTGATACAGTATTTTACAAGAAATTTTCGGGTACTGAACTTGAGTATGAAGCCAACAAATATCTGATTATTCTTTATGAAGATATTTTGGCCAAGATTGTAGAAACTGAAGAAATATAAGAGTTGCAGGAGATAAGTAAGAGAACAGAAAAAAATCACGGGGTGATTTTAGCAAGTTGTGCTAAAATCACCCCGTGATTTTTTTGTTGAGGGATTAAATCATTTTAGCATTAAATCATTTTAGCATTAAATCATTTTAGCATTGTACCATTAAATCATTTTAGCATTTAATCATTAAATCATTGCACATGTATTTGCGTTTCAAAACCCGGGAAGTAAAAGTTGGACAAATTGGAATTGGTGGAAATAATCCTATCCGCATCCAGTCGATGACCAACACCGATACTATGGATACCTCAGCCACTGTAGAACAATCGATCAGATTGTTTGAGGCCGGCTGCGAAATGGTACGAATTACAGCCCAGGGGGTAAAACAAGCTGAAAATCTTGCAAGTATAAAATCTGAGTTAAAAAACCGTGGTTATCAAATTCCACTTATTGCCGATATTCATTACAGCCCGAAAGCTGCTGAGATTGCTGCAATGATAGTAGAAAAAGTGCGAATAAACCCCGGAAACTACACTGACCGAAATAGGGGAAAAATAAATTTTTCAGAAACAGAATATCAGGAATCCATTGAGCAAATCAGGAAAAACATCACTCCACTTATTCAAATTTGCAAAAAACATAAAACGGCTATCCGCATCGGGTCAAATCATGGATCTCTTTCCGACCGGATTATCGACCGATTTGGCAATACACCCGAAGGTATGGTTGAGGCTGCCCTGGAATTTGCACACATTTGTGGCGAACTAAATTTTCATAATATTGTGTTTTCGATGAAAGCCAGCAATGTACGCGTAATGGTTTATGCCACGCGACTTTTGGTGAAAAAGATGATGGATGAAGGCATGGAATACCCGGTTCATCTTGGAGTAACCGAAGCCGGCAACGCAATTGAAGGCCGGGTAAAATCAGCCATTGGCATAGGAACCTTGCTCGCCAATGGAATTGGTGATACAATAAGGGTTTCGCTCACAGAGGCTCCTGAAAATGAGATTCCGGTTGCGCAAAAAATCGTGAATTATTTACACCGGGAAAATGCTGAATTGAGTAAAAACATCTTTGAGCAATTTTTTTACCCGGCATTCAACTATCAATTGCGCAATTCGAAGATTGAGTTTTTAGATAAAACCCAAAAACCACCACTTGTAATTTCGTCACCCGGCCAGTATTACACAGAAAAACCTGACCTCATATTAGATAATCATCAGGTAGATACTTTAAATTGGCAGAAATATAATTTTGAGGTAAATAACAGTTTAATTCTCTCAGACGACTCTCCCATTTTAATACAATCAAATCAATCACCGGCAGTTTTTCAGTTCAGGAATTTCTTTCAACACCTTCATAAAAAAAAATCAGAAATCCCCGTTATACTAAAAAAATCCTACCCTCCCACAACCAACGATAACAATCTTACCATTGAAGCAGCCATCGACTTTGGGCCATTATTTCTTGATGGATTTGGTGATGGAATCTGGATTGAATCAGACCAGACAGAAAATGAAAAAATGATTTCGCTAAGCTATACAATATTACAGGCCGCCGGGGCACGCATTTCCAAAACGGAGTTCATAGCCTGCCCTTCCTGTGGAAGAACTCAATATAACATTGAGTTATCTCTTCAAAAAATTAAAGATGCAACTTCCCATCTCGCCGGGCTCAGGATTGCTGTAATGGGTTGTATTGTAAATGGCCCGGGCGAAATGGCCGATGCCGATTATGGATATGTGGGGATGGGTTCGGGCAAAGTAGCACTCTACAAAGGCAAACGCCAAATCAGGAAAGACGTAAATGAAGCCCAGGCAGTAGAAACTTTAATCGAAATTATTAAAGAGAATGGGGATTGGATTTAATATACACACGAATTGGAATATACCGATGTGTAAAACTATTTCCAACTGGAAAAACCCGATTATTTTCCAGTGAAAATTATGTCAAAGACAACAGGCATCTTCTGAATTCTCCGAAAGCTATGCGGATTTTTTCGTCCACATCTTTATGAAATTCGTCAAAAGCTTCAACCAATGCCTTGCCTTGTGCCGAAAGCTCAGAAGTGCCACCTTCTTTACCACCCCGGCTTTTGTTGAGCAGAGGAAAACCCAACTGTTGTTCAATTTTTTTAAGGTCGCCCCAGGTACGGCGATAGGTCAAACCCAATTTTTGGCAGGCTGCTGTTAGCGATCCTTCTTCCTCTACGGCTTTTAAAATTTGCCATTTTCCATCACCAAAAATCCCTTCACCACCTTTTGTTTCGAGCCACATTTTATGTTGTAAAACAATTTCCGGAACTTCAACTTTTTTTGTCATAGCAACGTTTTCTGGTTTTGAGTAAAACAAAGAACCCATCTCTGATCATATATCAAAGATGGGTTCAGGCTTATTAGCAATAAATATTATAATGGGTTTGCAACCATTTTAATTTTAAACTGAAATTTTATTGTAAACTCCATTGGTCCTTTGTTACATGCAGTATTGTACCTAAGCATAAATTTATAAGGCTCATTCTTTACTAAATTGGCCATCATGTTAACTCCTGCCTGTTGCACTTCCAATTGTTGCAAATTTTCTTCTCCTTGCAGCTCGCTCAAATTTTTGTTTACAATTGTAGCAATAAGTTCTTCGTCTGTTCCATCATCTTTTGCCACATTTATTGTAGCCTCAATAATCTCCTGATCATCATCGCCATCAAAGGCTGTAAGCCAATACTTTACCTCTGTAATTTCAATTGTCTCAATCTTATCTTTGTACTTATCGATAAGCTCACTTTGTTCGGCCATATCAATTACCTCAGCAACTATAATAACTGTATCCGTTGTTGATACCTCAAATTCGGAACTGTAGTAAAACTCTTCGGTAATGTCCAATAAATCTTCTTCGCAACTTTGAAAAGCAAACATAGTTGCCAGTGCTAAAAATAAAATCCATCGTGTTTTCATAATAATATAATTTTTTGAGTTTATAAATTTTTGCAAAGATAATATATAAAAACAAAGATTAAACGGCCTTAATAAAAAATAACGTTGAATGACATAAATCCATAAAACAGTAATTCAACCTGAAAGATACTGATGTATAGCTTCTCCAATGAGACTAACCTTGGTAATTTTATATTGGATGCCTGCAGTTGTGAGTTCGGCTACCACAGATTTTCCAATTTTTTGTACCAAAATCAAATCGCAATCATGCAAAAGTGTTACCATTTCCTTATAACTATGCTCCCCTCCTGTATGTACCTGCAGTGGATTTTCCCTAAAATCAATGTGCGTTATATTGGACTGTTCGATGGTAAATACTGCATAGAATGTTGCATGGCCGGTACGTTCAAAAACTTTATATCTATCTGATGTTGGTACAGCTATTTTCATTTGTATTAAAAAACAAAACCCCGCTTTTATTTTTGCCTCTCACAATGCATGAGCCAATCACGGCCGAATCTTTTTCAATTCGTATGCTTTCACCAAAAGCGAAATCTTTTACTATACCTCTTGAGGCTACTTTTACTCCTTCGATATGGCCATGTCCTGAAAAGCAAATTTCGCACCGGTTGCTGCACATAAAGTTAAAATGATCCTTAAAATCATCAACCTCTTTTACAAACCCAATTCCATATCCGGTTAAATCAGGATAAATATAATATGATCTGCCCGGCAGCAGATTGGAGAGACTAAAATTTTCTTTTTACTTGCAATTATTTTACATTTGCTTACTAATTAGTGTTTATCCATAATGTCCGATTTCTTCGTTACGCTTGTCTTTAAACCCAGTCATTTACAAAAGTAAACTCCTGGTTTTAAAGACTTCGCAAGCCTCGAATTCGAACATTCTGAACCAAACACCGACTTTATGGACGGACACTAATTAAATAATTTATGTTCCGGCAAAAGAATAAATATCTGCTAACTAAAAATATCTCGCATAACTTCATATAGGACAACAAATATCTGTAAGCAGGTAAGGTGCTCAAAGTGAGAAATAAAACAGCGAAAGCTTTTCAAATAATCATCTTTTTATTCACTAAACCTAAATACTTATGAAGCACTTTACTTATCGTTTATCATGGTTGTTACTAATTTTAGCAACAACCCACCTAATGTGTTTTGCCCAGGAGAAAGGACGAATTTTCAATGTCCAGGCCGAACAACGAACCAATGGGTCGGACACAATAGATGTTTGGTACGACCTTGCCGGCTTTGAAGAAACCTTTACCATTACAGGATTACTTGCCTATGGAGGGCCTTATGAAATTGCTGTTGAATTTTGTACAGGCGATTATGGTCCGGGTGTAGCACCTGGCAACAACAAACACTTTGCATACTACGCAGGCGGACATAAACCTGGTGTAGAATGGACAAAGGTACAGATAGAGTTAAGGGCATATTTTCAGACGGGAGAATCCTGCCCGGGAATGCCAACAGTAGATTATGCCGGGCAAACGTATGAAACCATAAAAATTGGGGGACAATGCTGGCTAAAACAAAATTTGAATGCAGGAACAATGATCGACTATCAGGAGTTGCCCTGGCTTGACGATGAAATTGAAAAATACTGTTACGACAACAATCCCTCCAACTGCAACACTTATGGCGCACTATACCACTGGTGGGAAGCCATGGACTACGGGCAGGCAACTCCAGGAAAACAAGGGATTTGCCCTTCGGGATTTCATATTCCAACCAATTATGAATTTTCAATGTTAATTAATCTGTTCGGTGGAAATTCTCTTGCCGGCGGTGCACTGAAAGCCCCAAATTTATGGAATGCTCCAAATACCGGTGCTACCAATATTAGCTTTTTTACAGCCTTTGGTGCCGGATCAGGATATAACTCGGCCGGTTTAACAGGCCCGGACGATTGCTTCGGAATTGGTGAACTCAGCTATATCTTTACTTCCAGCATGAACAACGGCCCAAACAAACCTGCCATGGGTTTGTATTTCAACAACAACGATGCAACCTTTACCGATCTTGTGGCCGATCCGTTTCCGTTTGGAAGCGTACGGTGTATGAAAAATTGCGACACACAACCCTCCTCATCCAATGCTGGCTCAGATCAAACTCAGATAAGCGGGAATTTCACAACCCTTGCTGCCAACAGCCCGGCTTATGGAATCGGAAAATGGGTAATTGTTAGCACGCATTCAGCAGGCAAAATGGGAGCATTCGAAGATAAGTGGAATCCAAATAGCGGTTTTTACGGTTACCCGGGAGAGACATATTTATTGGAATGGCAAATATCAAACGATTGTACAGTTAGTACTGATCAGTGTGTAATTGGGTTTGAGGCATTTGTTTGCGGTAACAATTTTGTTGACCAACGTAATGGTGAAGTTTATCCAACAATCCTAATTGGCGACTATTGCTGGATGGCCAAAAATATGACCATCGGTGAACAAACCGAAGTTGGAGATTTTTCTGACGATGGTCAGATTCAAAAGTCATGCTACGATGATGACCCTTCGAAATGTGAAGAATATGGTGGATTATATAATTGGAAGGAAGCTGTACAACAGGAGTATTCAGGTGATTTCAGACGAGGTATTTGCCCTGTTGGATGGTTTATTCCAACCGATGCACTGTGGTGCGATCTTACTACCACTATTGATGCAACCGTTGATTGCGAAACTAATAATGACTGGACAGGTACAAACGCAGGTGGCCAACTCAAAGAAACCGGCAATACACATTGGTTAAATCCAAATACCGGAGCATCAAATACAATTGGTTTTACTGCTCTCGGCGCAGGTTATGCTTCTTCGTATTACAACGAATTTGGTTTCCATGAAATAAACGAATCAGCACAATTTTGGACTTCAACACATATATCGTATTCCAGAAGGGTTTGGCATGTTGCCTACGATGAGTCGCGGGTTGGCAGGAAAAGTATTAGTGCCAATTTCAGAGAATTAAGTGTAAGATGTGTTCATTATCCTAACTATTAATATGGAGGTAATCATGAAAAATTTTAAAAAGCAAATTATTCTAATAATTATATTGATGGCCTCAACAAGCACATTTGGCCAGTATTTCTCCAGTATGTCCAATTTATTTGATATGGACACAAAAGCATCGAATCCAAGTGTCTGGTGCATTATGGAAGGAGATTATTTAATGCCCGGCCAGGAAGTGTATCTGGATTACTATATTTACGAAAACAACTTTGTTAGTCTGGAATTGGGCATAAGTTATGGAGAAAACGGAGAGATTGAAATATTACAGAACCTGCCTTTTCCGGGACCTGCATATATTACCATTCCCGAAGTTGCGCATACACAATTTGCAAGGATGTATTTGATTTGCAAAGATTCTTATGGCCATATAGGCATTTCTAACATGCCAAGTGATGGATATTTTAACATTGGGCCACATGTTATGACTATTGATTTGCCAACAGGATGGTCAGGTATTTCAAACCCATATATTCCGGTCGATCCCTCCATCAACAATATTTTGAGTAGTGTGGTGGATGATGTGGTGATTATGCAGGATATAGAAAATGTTTACTGGCCGGGAGGCAACGTGTTTACTCTCACCGATTGGGAGATTTTTAAGGGCTATTTAATTAAAACTGAAAACCCAATTACTGTTCAACTTGAAGGCACATCTATGAACCAGTGTATATGGTACAGCTTTACTTTCCCTGCGGGGTGGGGGCTGTTTTCGGTTGCCGGAAACTGTGATCTCGATGCTCAGGCATTTTTTGAGTGGAATCTCTACTCCAGTGAAATTATTAAAGAAGCCGCCGGATGGCGTGTTCTATGGCCGGAGTACGGTATAAATACGATCGAAATTCTTGAAAGAGGTAAATCATACTTTATTAAATCGGACTGGGAAAACGAAGACTGGTCGTTTCAACCATGTTGGGGTGAGGAAAAACAACATAAAGTAAGCACACCCGAGATGCCACCCAACTGGAATAATCCTATAGTTACACCAAATTCTCATATTGTAGCTATTCCTCAAAATGTGATCGAAGATGGCAAGCTGAAAGAGGGATCAATTATAGGTGCATTTTCTCAGAACGGATTGTGTGTGGGCGTTGCTCCAATTGAAGCGAAACATATATCGGTTTTTGGTAATGACAATAC
>JAOZRY010000108.1 GCA_029939965.1 Bacteroidales bacterium
TAATCTCTATTAAGGTTAAAAAAAAGGATAAGGTTTTTACAGCTTCGATTGGAAAAATACAATAGTCCGGGCCATTTATGGCCGGAAATCATATTGAAGGTATTGCTGCCAAACAGGGTGTTTACACCTTTTTACAACAAAATCGTAATAAAAAAACAGCATGGGAAAACAAAACAGGGAGTTAGAATTTAATCTAACTCCCTGTTTTTCAGTGTCGGGGTAGCAGGATTTGAACCTGCGACCTCCTGCTCCCAAAGCAGGCGCGCTGACCGGACTACGCTATACCCCGTGTTTGTTTTTGATTTGGCGGAGAGAGGGGGAATCAAGCAAGAACCCAAAGATGTAAAAATCTTTTTGAAAGAAAGAATAATTGTGCCATACAACCCAAATGGAAAAATATTGCAATTAAAACTACATAAAAAAGTACTTTTGAAAGGTATTAGAATACTATAAAATCAGAACATGTCAGAACATCAAAATATTGAATGGAAACAAGTTTGGAAAGATGAATATCTACAATGGATTTCGGGTTTTGCCAATGCCAAAGGTTGAAATATTTTTATCGGGAAAAAAGATAATGGCGAAGTTGCTGGCTTAAAGAATGCTAAAAAATTGATGGATGATTTACCAAACAAAATAAAAAACGGTTTAGGTATTGTTTGTGAAGTGAATCTGCACAAGGAAAATTCTCAGGATTTTATCGAAATAGTTGTTGAACCCTTTTCTGACCCGATTTCTTACAAAGGAAAATTTTATTTGCGAAGTGGTAGTACTAATCAATTGCTTAACGGAACTTCCTTGAAGCAGTTTTTAATGAAAGGTTTAAATAATGTGTGGGAAGAAGTGGCTGTATCAAATGTTTCAATGGATGATATTGATTTAAACGCCATTGAATATTTTAGGGAAAAAGCAATTGTAGCAGGTAGGTTGCCATATTTAGATGAAAATACTAGTGCTGAAACAATCCTTAGGAAATTAGATTTAATTAATAAAAATGGAGAATTTACCAGAGCGGGGCTGATACTTTTTGGAAACAAACCAAGTAGTACCGAAATGACCGCCTATATAAAAATTGGGAAATTTGGCGAATCTATTGCCGATTTATTGGTTCAAGATGAAATTGAAGGTAGTGCCATTAATTTAGCAGACGAAGCGATAAAGGCTTTAAATGCAAAATACATCCCTCGACCAATTAGTTATGATGGTTTACACAGAGTTGAAACACCAACATATCCCTACAGAGCAATCCGCGAAATTCTATTTAACGCAATAATTCATAGAGTTTATGAGGCATCGCCGATTACTATCCGAATTTATGAGGATAGGATTCGGATTTGGAATTTTGGGGAACTCCCAAAACAATTGAGTGTTGATGATTTGAAAACAGAACACGATTCAATACCTGGAAATAAATTGATGGCAAAAGCCTTTTATATGGCAGGATTGATTGAAACTTGGGGGCGAGGAACAATTACAGTAATGGAAGAGTGCAAAAAACACGGTTTGTCAGAGCCTCTATTTGAGGAAAAGCAGGGAGGGGTAGCAATTACCATTTTTAGTGATATTTATAATGAAAAATTCTTGTCAAAATTTGGCCTAAATTATAGGCAAAATGAAGCAATTCAGTATATTAAAGAGAATGGGTTTATTACAAGTGGCTTATATCAAGAAATATTTAAGGTTGCTAAAGCTACCGCAAGGAGAGATATTTTAGAACTTATAGAGTTAGAATTAATAAAACCGAAAGGAGTGGGCAAGGCTACACAATACCTGATTGATGTAAAAGGCTACAAAGTATAACTGAATATTAAAAATGAACCGTAAAGTGAAACGCAAATTTTGGTAACACATTTAAACAAGATAATAGTACGAAAAATCCTTATCTAACTATGCTAATTATCAACCTATTAAAAGGGGAATTCCGAGATAAATAATCAGTGATACTGATTATTTATTTGAGTTTGATTTAAAAAAAAGGTTTGAAGGATTCAGAGCGTTTTCGGAAAATTATAAAACAAAACCCTGTTTTGCTTGCAAATAAAAAAAGCCATCGAAATGGATGGCTTCAAATTACTGTTTTTCAGTGTCGGGGTAGCAGGATTTGAACCTGCGACCTCCTGCTCCCAAAGCAGGCGCGCTGACCGGACTACGCTATACCCCGTGTTTGTTTTTGATTTGGCGGAGAGAGGGGGATTCGAACCCCCGGTACGGTCACCCGTACACATGTTTAGCAAACATGCGGTTTCAGCCACTCACCCACCTCTCCGAACAACTTTTTTAAAGAACTGTTCTCCGTTTGAGGGGTGCAAAGATCGTATTAATTTTTAATATACAAAATCTTTTTTAAAAATCTTTTTACTCCCCTTACACCCCGTAAAATTCATTAATGATGATGACCGCCGGGACTATGAACATGCTCATGGTCGATCTCTTCTTTGGTTGCATCTCTTATTTCAACTACCTCAACATCAAAGTTCAACTCTTTGCCGGCAAGCGGATGGTTACCATCAAGTTTAATCTTATCATCCTCAACACCAATAACATTTAGATTAATGTTACCATTTTTTGTTTTGGAAGTAAAGGTCATGCCAACCTCAATGCTTTCCGGATTAGGAAATTTATCGCGATTAATATCATAAACAAGCTCCTCATTAAACTTTCCGTAACCATCTTCTGGTGATACTTTTACCTTAAATTTTTCTTTTAATGATTTATCCTCCAACACATCTTCCAAACCAGGTACAAGTTGCCCGTATCCATGTAAATAATAAAGAGGGTCTTTTCCTTTGGAAGAATCTATTGTTTTTCCATCGTTGTCGGTAAGTGCGTAATGAATCCCAACTACCTTGTCGTCTTCGATTTTCATAATTATTTGTTTTGATAAAAAAAATATGTGAAACATTCAATTATCGAATATTTCACATCTTAAATATTTTTAAATAGTTTGATTTTTAATGCTTTTAATCGTTGCAAAGAAATAAATATTTTTTTGCCCGCAAATAAAAAAACTCTAATATTCCTAAATCGCTTTCATCATTTCACGATAAACTTTTGTGTAAAGGTTTTATTATCAGCAACAACCTTTAAAAAATATACCCCACTCACAAAACCTGACAAATCTATAGTAAAACTCCTGCTGTAACAAGATAAAACTTTCGGGAAAAATAATCTCGGTACCATAAATATTGTAAACTTTTGGTTTATCTAACACTTCAAATGAACTATCCATTTGAAGTAAGATTGAGCCAGTTGCCGGATTTGGAAAAATGGTTATTCCCGCCTGATGGTTATTTCCGATGGAGGTTGCATCCCCACAAATAATTTCGGAATGATATCTTCGAAAATTCTGCCGGGTAGCTGTAATATGCAAAGTGTCGTTCACTGCCGGATTGCCAATGTTGAGTTCCATCGAAATGCCTTCAGATTTTTGTACAGAACAAATTTCTCCGTTGAGTACCAACGAAACGATTGCGCCTGAATCTGCCAAAACATGGAAAGTGGATTGACCTGGTGCTACCCTGTTACTATGAACAATATCTATGTTTTGAGGCAAAGCATCGAGCAGAGGAACAAAGGGTTCTCCGAAATGGTGAAACAGATGAAAAAGGGTCTTTTTTGTTGTAGAATTAATTTGGTATGGCATGGTTTCGACAAAGTATTTTGCATAAACATTTGCATGAGCCGGATAGATATTATCTAAAGCAAAATCTTTTTGAGCACCTGGCAGGAACTCATTCCACAATCCGTTCATCAGTCCCACCGAAAACCATTCGGAACCAAAAGCATAGAGCATTTCGGAAGGAGCAATTACGCCAGTACCACCCATTGGATGCTTTAGAAAAGCCTCAGCAAAACAATCATCACCCGGCCATCCGAAGTTCCCGTTGAAACTGTTAATGGAGATTAGCAATGTGGGAGGTGCTGTGGTGAGGTCATTTAAATCGGCGACATAATAATCGGGAGTTCCCCAGCCAAATGTATTGCCCTGGGTAGAACTAAACAAACTCATTAATAATCTCGGTGGTCATCCAGGAAGTAGAGTAGGGGTTACCAAAGTTTGCAACGGTTAGAGGCTGATCATAATATCCGGGAATAGAGGGTGGATTGTATTCGAAATTGTAAATCCGGGTAAGATAGTTTTCAAGTTCAATATTGGTTTTAATTGGCAACCGGCTTATTACGATTTCAGGAAGATCATCCCCATTTACATCAGCAAACATATTCTTTACCGTTGGAATTTTGGGCAACGATTGAGGGTTAATTACTAATCTGCCAATGATTTGATTCCAAAATTTGTTTGGATAGGGGCTTCGTTTTACTGATTTATGGATTGGCTCAAATGCTATTTTAATCTCTAATTCAGTAACAGTAATACATTTGCCGCCTGGGAATAATATATGAGGATCAATAATTACCCGAAGGATATTATAATCTCTGATTTTAATTATTTCGTGTTGTTCGATTAATTGGCCGGAAAAATGGGAAGAAGAAACATAAGAATTTCCAAACTGGATTTTTTTTACATCAATTGTAGTTGTTTGAATATTGTTTGGCAATAAATAATAAAATTTGGCTTTGGTTCTATTGGAATGATTTACAGCAAACGCACATTTAATTTCAACATTTTGGCAGGTAATTTTCTTGACAAGAAATTTATGTAGAGGATCATTTCCAGCAACTATGTAGTTGGTAATCATCATATTTATCAAAAACCCGGTAAGAAGCAAAAGTACTTTTTTCATTTTCTTATGATTTAATAATGATATCAAGATATTGCGAGCTTTTTTATATTTTTGCACAAATACAAATATACAACATTTATGAAAATTCTAAAAAGTGTATTACCGGTTTTAGTCATTATGGTTTTGATAGTATGGACAGGCTGTAAAAAAGATGATGATGATAATACTGTGATAGCATCATTTACATACGAGTTAACCGAAATAGCGGGGGAAGTGGTTTTCACTAATCAAAGTTCAAACGCTCAGATTTTCCAGTGGAATTTTGGGGATGGCAGTTCACATACTACCGAAAACCCAACTCATGTTTATGATAAGAATGAAAGTTATATTGTAATTTTAACCGCCACGGGTGACGGCACGTCAAACACATTTCAGGATACTGTTGTTGTGGATAATATTCCATTGCGAAAGTAAAAACATGAATCATTACACAATAAAAAAAAACGCCATAAATTAAATTATGGCGTTTTTTAGAGTCAGGTGGATTTTATTTCAATTTCAAATCCTTAATTACTGCTTCTATCTTTTTATTAAGTTTTTCATTTACTTCATCAAACTGCTCTTTGGTAGGTAGTATATCTTTTACACCAAAATAGAATTTGATTTTTGGCTCAGTTCCTGAAGGTCGCATGCTAATTTTTGTACCATCAGCAGTAAAAAATTGCAGCACATTCGACTTAGGCAGGTCGATATTCTTTTCTTCTCCTGCTGTCAAATCCATCTCTTTGCCGGTAAGGTAGTCTTTAATAATGATGACCTCAGATTTATTAATAATTTTAGGTGGGTTGTTTCTAAAATTCTCCATCATTTTTTGAATTTCTTCTGCACCGGTTTTGCCTTTTTTGGTTACCGAAAGTAAATCCTCTTTGTAGAATCCAAATTCTAAGTAAATGTCGGCAAGAATATCAAAGAGGGTTTTGCGGTGTACTGCTGCCCATGCAGCTGCTTCAGCAATTAAGGCACAGGAGGCCACTGCATCTTTGTCTCTCACAAAATCGCCAATCATGTATCCGTAACTCTCTTCTCCACCGGCAATAAATGTTTTTTTGCCTTCATTTTTGCGAATTACATCAGCAATCCATTTAAAACCGGTTAAAACATCAAAAGATTCAACACCAAACTTAGCAGCAATTTCAGCTAACAGTTCTGTGGTTACAATGGTTTTGATTATATATTCGTTTCCTTTGAGTTTCCCTTTTTTGCTCCACATCATAAGCAAATAATATATAAGTACCGTGGCTGTTTGGTTTCCATTAAGAAGTACAAGGGAATGACTCAGGTTTTTAACAGCAATTCCTACTCTGTCAGCATCAGGGTCGGTGGCCATTACAACTTCCGCATCTACTTTACGGGCTTTATCCATTGCCATTTCTAATGCTGCCGGCTCTTCAGGATTTGGTGAAACAACAGTAGGAAAGTTCCCATCAGTTTTGTCCTGAGCATAAACTTTAAATATATTTTCAAAACCAAATCGTTCAAGAATAGCAGGTATCAATTTTACTCCGGTACCGTGAAGAGGTGTGTAAACCAGCTTAATATCCGATTGCCGTGTTATAGATCCTGGCGAAACCGAAAGTTTCTCAATTTCTGAAAGATACAGATCGTCTATCTCCTCTCCAATCATTGTGATGTTTTCATTTACTCCGGCAAATTTTACATCTTTCACCTTGATTTTCTTTACCTCATCAATCACATTTTTGTCGTGTGGCGGAATCATTTGAGCTCCATCATCCCAATAAGCTTTGTAGCCATTGTATTCTTTGGGATTGTGCGATGCTGTAATCATTACTCCGGTGTGACATTTAAAATGTCGGATGGCAAACGATAGTTCCGGAGTAGGACGGAGGGCATCAAAAAGGTAAACCTTAAAACCATTGGCCGAAAATACATCAGCGGTAATTTGTGCAAATGAAACACTCATATTTCGGCAATCGTAGGCGATAGCTGCACGCAGATTCTTTTCTTTCGGGTAAACTTTTTTTAAGTAATTGGCTAGTCCCTGTGTAGCTGCCCCAACGGTGTATTTGTTCATTCTGTTGGTTCCAACTCCAATAATTCCTCTCAATCCACCTGTACCAAACTCGAGGTTTCGATAAAACGATTCTACCAGTTCTTCAGGATTATTGGCCATTAAATCTCTGATGATTTCTTTGGTGTTGTCATCGTATCCTCCTTTTAGCCACTCGTTAGCTGCTTCGAGTACTTTTGCGTCGATCTGCTTCTTGCTCATGTCAATTCTTTATTAGTTTTTTAATAATAATATCTTGTTTTGTAATTATTTGAACGAAGTAAAAACCTTTAGTTAAATTTTCAATATTAAATTGTACCGGCTGATTTGGAATAAATGTTACATTTTTAAATTCTTTGCGTTGACCGGTTAAATTGTAGATTATTACGCTGCAATCACCAATGGGGTTTGCACTCGAAATTTTGAACCGGCCTGTTGAAGGATTAGGAAATATATTAATCAACAAAGATTTATTTTGCTCTTTGATTCCTGTTATGGTATCGATGATCATAAATTCGCCTTCAAGAGAAAATACTCCATCAATGTCATCATAAATATTAAAATCCCAATAACCTGCAGGAGCAGTTTCAGGAACAAAAAATTCGGCAATCAGTTTTTCATTATTTACAACTTCAATACTTTGTGCCCCAATCATCTCAGATGAACCTGATTTATTCATCCATACCGTAATATTATCAACCCACTCAAACCATGTGTTTTGTGTTTCTATTTCGATGGTAATGATTTCATCGAGGTAACAACTATCCGGTTCTATGGTATTGATTTCAGGCGTATCAGGATTTGGATATACAAAAAATGCAGTAGGTAGTACCAATTCGCCATCAATGCTGTTCCAGATATAAAGCTCATAAAAGCCGGTTTGTGCAGTGTACGGAAGAATAATATGTCCTTGCAAAAGTTCATTATTTATAATGTCGAACTCAAGAAATACGGTTTGGGAGCTTGAAGTAAGAAAATATGCTACAATTGAGGAAGCATCTTCAAAGTGGGTATTCGTACCATAAATATTAAATTCGATCAAATCCCCAACCATTCCTGATGAGGGTTGCATGCTTTGGATGGAGGGCAACACACCCGGAAGTAATGTAAAACTATAAGGTAGTGTAAGTGTTCCATCGAGGTAATTAGATGTGGACACATCATAAACTCCTGGTGAGTGATATTGTGAAAATGAAAAATGTGCTGAGATTTGGGTGTTGCTGATTATCTGGTTGTATTGCGGGTAAATTGTATTGCTTCCCTGGTGGAACAGAATAGTAGTTGTGCTGGCTTGAAAGTGAGTAAACTGTCCGGTAATCAACACATCCAAAGTTTGGCCTGTTTCAGCGGAATTCGGGGTAACGTTTATAAGCTCAGGTTGGTCAGGGTTTTCAATAATTTCAAATGCGTCCTGAAGCATCATTTCTCCATCAGGTTCTTCATACACACGTAAATCATATAATCCGGGATCGTTGTTGAAGCTAAAACCAAAGGTTGCGTAAAGTATTTCGTTGGTTGCAAAAGTAATTTCCTGTGTGTAAATTATGGTTTCTGT
>JAOZRY010000709.1 GCA_029939965.1 Bacteroidales bacterium
AAGGTAAGGGCACGATTGTAATAGGCTTCGGCAAAATCAGGGTCAAGGCTCAATGCGGCGGTATAATCCTGGATAGCACCCTTAAAATTACGCATTCTGTTTTTAATATTTCCACGATTATAATATGCAAAACTCATTGATGGGTCGATCTGTAATACCTTAGTGTAATCATCGATGACAGGCGAAAAGTCCGGAATTTTTGGTTTCTCACGGTTCTTGCTTTTTTCTACAGGATTTTGTGTAATGGTAATTTGTGGTCGCGATTGTTCCAACGCAAACTTATGTTCGATAAGTTCGAAACGAATGTTTGCCCTGTTGAATATAGCACCGATGTACGATGGATTTAGTTCGATAGCGCGATTAAAAGATGTCATTGCTTCATTATAGTTCAACATCATGGAATTGAAAGTGCCATCATAAAAATAATTTTCGGCATTGAAGGGATCAAAATAGGTGATGCTGTCGGTTTGTTCGGTTATGGATGCTATAGCGTTTTCGGGCAGGTCGTAGTGTTTGGAGCTGATACCAAACTCAAATTCATCGTTGTTGAGTTTTATTTTATCCAATGGATTATATCGGTATCCTGTTCGCCTTTGTATTTCAATAAGGTCATCGGTTTTGAGGTACTGAATGCTAAAGTTGGGCAAAAGTTGAATCAGCACCCTTTGATTTTGAATTCTGCCACCGGCTACATTGTTAGAGTTGAAATCCGCTTCAAATTCGATAATTTGCTGTAAATATGTCGAATCAGAAGAGTACTTGCGATTCAGGATTCCATAATCTTCGCCTGAATTAACGGCGTTGATGATTGCAATAGCCGTTTCATAATCTGTTTTAGCTTCTTCATAATTTTTCAGTTCTTGCCTTGCACCCGACCGGCTCATATAGGCAGCTGCAAAATCCGGAAATATTTCTATGGCTGTAGTAAAATCCTCAACAGCTTCATTGTAGTTTTCGAGCTTAGCATTTGCAATACCGAGATTATACCAAGTATAAACATTTTCGGGGTTTAAATCGAGTACGCTCCTGAAATCTTCCACAGCTTTTTCATAATCTTCTTTCTGCATATAAATCAGAGCACGGTTATAAAAAGTAAGATCATTGTATGGATCAAGTCTTATTACTGTATTAAAATCGTTGAGAGCTGAAATGGTGTCGCCGGTTTTAATAGAAGCGGCTGCCCGGTAAAAATAAGTCAGCGGATTTTTTTCGTCCAGCTTTATTGCCTGATCAAAATCTTTCATAGCCTCCCCGAAATCTTCCAGCTCATTTCTAAATAGTCCACGCTGGATAAAAGCATCCACGTAAAATATATTTAACTTTAATGCCTCGTTGCAGTCCGAAATTGCTTCTTCGTAATTTTTGAGGTTTGCCTTTGCCAGTGCCCGGTTCAGGTATGCTTGTTCTATGTCGGGGCGGAGTAACAATAAAGTATCAAAATCAGTAATTGCACCTTCGTAGTCTTTCATGCGCAAACGGGTGGTGCCACGGCTAAAAAAAACATTCGGATTGTTGGGTCTTCGCTCCAACGATTTTCTGTAATCCTCCAGGGCGCTGTAATAATTGTACAGGTTAGATCGTACAACACCACGGTAATAATATGCTTCGGGATTGTAGGAATCGAGCATAACGGCACGTGTGAAATCAAATTCGGCACCCCGGTAATCGCCCAGCGACAACTTGGCTTGTCCCCGCCATATATGTGGCTCGGCCATGTCGGGGCGCGATCTGATCAATACATTAAAAGTATGAATGGCATTAGTGTATTTTTCATTATAATATTCGTTAATGCCTTTGTTCATAAAATACTGCACATTGAGTTGTGCCAACACATTACCGGCAAAAAGGAAAACAGAAAAAAGTGATATGATCAGAATTTTTTTAAGCAATGTGTTGATGAGTTAATTTGGTTTTTTCCCTATTAAATTAGTATCTGTCTGTAAAGGCGGTGTTTGGTTCAGAATGTTCGAGTTCGAGGCTTGCGAAGTCTTTAAAACCAGGAGTTTACTTTTGTAAATGACTGGGTTTAAAGATAAGCGTAACGAAGAAATCGGACATTATGGACAAACACTAATTAATTGTTTTTCAAATCTTCTTTTACTTTACTAATTAATCTTACCGAAGTAATTTCCATGTTTTTATCCACAGCTTTACACATATCGTAAATGGTGAGTAGCGCAACATTAACTGCTGTTAGTGCTTCCATTTCAATACCGGTTTTCCCAA
>JAOZRY010000710.1 GCA_029939965.1 Bacteroidales bacterium
TTTATTCCTCCTTATTATTTACGATTATTGCATAGCAACATTAGGATTCATTGACCAGAAATAAAGCAGCATGAGATGCAGTGGTAGAGATATTGACAGAGTCAATCTGATTTTAAATTACAATGGGGGGATTCAAATTTTAGAAATTAGTTCTTCCTACCAAATACAGGAAAAGGTGTCAATATAGAAATTAAAAAACTATACGGCGAAATTTATGCCTTTTCACGCATCTTTGGTTAAAATGACATGGGCAATAAAGTATCAGCATGTAAAGCCATCTGCATTATTGGGGTTGGTGAATACTGCCCTCTGTCTTAAGCCCTTCAAAAGAATTCTGCCGCATCACCTCATAACTGAGGATTGCCACGGTATTGGCCAGGCTTAAGGACCTTGTCTAAGGTATTTCAGGTTCCAATGTTTGAGGATAATTTTTCCATTACCATTGCAGAACAAGACCATATGATCTTTTTTTGCATAATCCATTGGGACACACATCACTTTGGCTCTATCTTTTGCCATTTCGAATAAGGTAAGGATTTCTTGACTTTGGTTCTGAAAAATGTTTTTCTTTTTCATAGTGAAGCTCCTTATAACCTGAAGCTCACGCGTAAAATTTCACTGCTTTATTGCAGATGAATCTTTAAAACATACCACTATTTTAGATGGTACATTGTATTTATGGGGAGCTTCACCTTTTTTGAAAAAAAATGAAACTATTTACCCCAGAATAATTGAGCCATGAATGTGTGTGAGCGAACTTGAAAAACTCTTACACATTCACAACATCAATTATTCTGAAAGGTACCAGTCTGGAGGAGAAGTAATAAAATATGTTGGGACAAGATTCTTCAGATCTTTTGAAGCAAATTGTACTTGGAGAAGATTCTGTTTTTGAACTCAAATCTGTTGAGTTCAAAGGGAATAAAATTACGGGTCCGCACCAAAACAGCATGGCAGACGAAATGGCTGCCATGGCCAATACCCATACCGGTGTCATTGTGCTGGGTGTGGATGATAAATCAAAAACCATTATCGGCATTCAAAAGAAGAAGCTGGATATTGTTGAAACCTGGCTGAGAAATATCTGCAATGATAAGATCGAACCGCCTTTGGATTGTATTATCCAGAAAGTTCCTATGGTATTGACGGATGGAACAGAAAAAATAATTATCCGTATTGATATTCCAAGAAGCCTGTTTGTACATCAGAGTCCTGGTGGATATTTTCGTCGAATAGGCAGTTCTAAACGTCAGATGAAACCCGATTTTCTGGCCCGCCTTTTCCAACAAAGAAGTCAAACCCGATTAATCCGTTTTGATGAACAAGTCGTGCCCCAGGCCACGGTTGATGACCTTAATCCAAAATTGTGGAATCGCTTCCGGACAATCATTTCACCAAAGAATGATCAGGAATTTCTGGAAAAGATGAAAATGATTGCTAAGGAAGAAAACAATACTTTCAAACCAACCATCAGCGGTATTTTAATGGCCTGCGATACACCGGAATCTTTTATAAACTCTGCTTTTATCCAGGCTGTCTGTTATCGGGGGACTGAACGAAATGCCTCTTATCAGTTGGATGCCAAAGATATAACCGGGCCTTTGGATGTTCAAATTCGAGATGCCTGCAAATTTATTGACCGAAATATGCGTGTCTATGCTATCAAAGCTCCGAATCGAGTTGAAACCCCACAGTTTTCTTTAAATGCTGTGTTTGAAGCAGTTGTAAACGCTGTGGCCCATCGAGATTATTCTATTTATGGTTCAAAGGTCAGATTGCACCTTTTTTCTGATCGCCTGGAAATTTTCTCTCCAGGGTCAATCCCGAATACCCTTACTGTTGAAAGTTTATCCGAACGTCAGTCTGCCAGAAATGAATTGCTCAGTTCCATATTGGCCAGGTGCTCCATGAATGTGAATGCCATTGGTAGCCTTCGCAGTTTTATTATGGATAAACGGGGAGAAGGGGTCCCAATAATCCTTTCCGAAAGTGAAGCTCTCTCAGGAAAAAGACCGGAATATCGTCTCCTGGATGATGCCGAACTTATGTTAACTATTTTTGCTGCAATTCCACCTTTTGATGATTTTTAGCCTTGAGTAGAGGTAATAAATCATCACTGTAACTAGGATAAATCACCCTCAATTTTCAACCCTTCAAAAGAGTTCTGCCGCATCACCTCATAACTGAGGATTGCCACGGTATTGGCCAGGTTTAAGGACCTTG
>JAOZRY010000711.1 GCA_029939965.1 Bacteroidales bacterium
GGAGTAGGCTACAATTTTACTTACGAAATTGATTACGAACGACAAGTTCCGGCCAATACCACCGAAAACCAATATCCAACGCATTTCACCTGGAATTTCCTGAATGGTGGCGTTGGTGGTGGTTCATGGTATTTTGATGGCTGGATGATAATTCGCGAAGCCGGTTGCCCCTCGGTGTACGATTATGGCGGAATAGCCTATGGAGGTCAATCGCGCTGGATGAGCGGCTACGATAAATATTACAATGCCATGTTTAATCGCACACTCCAATTTTGGGGTATCGATGTAAGCACTTACGAAGGTCTTGAAACTTTAAAAGAATGGCTGCATTCACGTGACGGCAATAGCTTGCCAGGCGGTCTGGTTAATTTTGGCGCAGGTATCGGCGAATCTACAATGTCGTATTTGCCATCAGGCACCCCAAATGCAGGAAAGTCGGTAATTATTGAATGGGGCACAACAGCCGACCATGCCATGACATTTGTAGGATACGATGATGAAATTGTGTATGATTTTAATAACGATGGTCAATACACCAACGATATTGATATAAATAATGACGGAACAGTTGATTTGCGCGATTGCGAAATTGGCGGAGTAATTATGGTAAATTCGTGGGGAACCGGATGGGGATTTGGAGGAAAATGTTACGTAATGTACAAACTACTTGCCGACCCGATTGAAGAAGGTGGGATTTGGTCGAATGCAGTACATATTGTACAAACCAAACCCGATGCCGAACCCCTCCTTACAATCAAAACTACCATTACCTATAACTCGCGCGAAAAAATAAAAATAATGGCAGGTGTGGCTTCCGATCCGAATGCTGAAATACCAGAATTTACACGTTCATTCCCAATGTTCAACTATCAGGGTGGCGATTTTTATATGAAAGGTGGATCATCAACTTCAGATAAAACCATTGAGATTGGTCTTGATATTACTGATTTGCTCACCTATGTTGAGCCAGGAAGTGAATCGCGGTTCTTCCTCCAGATTGTTGAACAAGACCCTTATTCGCAAGGTGTGGGAGAAATTGTGAGTATGTCGGTTATTGATTATTCCAATGGAAATGCAGAGGTGATAAGTGAAATTGAGAACATCCCTATTACAAACAACGATGTTACACTTATCTGGGCAAATGCTACAATCGATTTCGACAAGGTGGAAATCGTAACCGAAGAACTCGAACCCGGCGCAGTTGGCGAATACTATTCTCAGCAACTTGAAGCGCAAATGGGAACACCTCCTTATGAATGGTCATTTAAAATTGAATATACCGAAGAACAAATCACGGATGATTTCCCTGCCATAAATACAAATCAACTACAACCAACCAATGATGATGATGGTTTTGCCATGTTGCCCATAGATTTTGATTTCTTTTTTTATGGAGAAACCTATAACGAATTAACTATACTCACCGATGGCTTGATAACCTTTGATGGCAATTTTGCTTATATACGCGACGATGGTGCCGTTATGGCAAATAAATGTATTACACCATATTGTTCCGATTTGATGATCTACCCAAGTCAGGGTGATGGAATTTTTTATGAATGCGATGAGGAATCGATGACCATCAGGTGGAAAACATCAAAATATGATGAGCCGAATTTTAACCTCGATGCTGCTGTAACTCTTCATTCTGATGGAACTATTGTTTTTTATTATGCAAATGATAATTCCGAATCTACCGGATGGAGTTCAGGAATATCAAATGGAGACGGGAACAACTTTTTAATTACCTCCATTTCAGGTATGGTAATTATTCCTGATAATTTTGTTGCTGAATTTGAAGGTACTCCTTTCCCTGTTGGCATGGAAATTACCAACGATGGCCTTTTCTATGGAACATCAATTTTACCTTATGGCGGGGCATGGGAAATCCCTTTTAAAGTAACGGATTATTCCAGAATTTCAAATATTAAAAACCTGACATTTGAAACACTGGAAACCGGCATTAGCAATAATCAATCTGAAACCTTTTTGGTAAATGTTTCTCCGAATCCATTTATAAATCAAATTGATGTTACCGCACAGAAAAATGGTTTTTATCATTTTGAATTAATGGATGTTACGGGTAAAAAGGTTGCAACAATTTATAGTGGTCAAATTTATAAAAACGAAACCAAAACCTGGTTTAACGAAAATAATCATCTGCAACCCGGAATCTATTTTCTTACATGGACTTCTACAAATGGAAATGGTACTAAAAAG
>JAOZRY010000712.1 GCA_029939965.1 Bacteroidales bacterium
CCGAGGGGTGGAACCTAATGCCCGTTTTGAGCAATTGTCAGGTGGACGTTTTATCCATCGCTTCACAAATTGAGGATGAAATGGAGATTATAAAACTTGCTGCCGGAAGTGAGGTTTACTGGCCCGAAAAATCAGTACAATCCTTAAATATATTGGTTCCCGGAGAGGCATATTTAATCAGGGTAAGTGGCGGTTGCAGTGTTGTGTTTCCTAATTGTGATTGAAATTGGTGAGGGTAGATAAATCAATTTTCCTTTTCAATTTCTGCAATTTCCTAAACTTTGCAACCCAGTTTTTTTTATATCTTTCAAATAACTAAATACTCTCTGCACGAAAACTCAATATTTCAGGAAGTGGGTGTCAGAAATCGTTGAGATCGAGGCAGACGAATTGTTGGAAATCAAGGAGCATACTTTTGTAAATGACTGGGTTTAAAGACGAGCATAACGAAGAAATCGGATATTATGGACAAACACCAATTAGAAATGTGTATGACGTTTTAGCAGGAAATACTGGTATATAAAACACCCCCAGGCTGATAGTAAGTAGCTAAACAAATACAATCTGAAATAAAAAAGCACCGACTTTATGGGCTCACACTAAGTAAATATTTACATTATTGGTCTTTTCTTTTCACATTTATTTTAAATGTTACTTTTGGCGGCTGTTTGTACAATAATTAATTGGATATTATGAAATTTCAAAATATACTTATCACAGGAACAGGGAGTTACATTCCAACTAAAATTATTAAAAATGAAGACTTTGCTGCCAACAAGTTTTATGATCTTGATGGCAAAGTATTTGAACAGTCGCATAGCGAAATTTCAGAAAAATTTCGCGCAATTACCGGCATAAAAGAGCGCAGATATGTTACGGATGATTTGCTTTGTTCTGATATTGGGCACATTGCGGGCGAACAAGCTATCAAGGATGCAGGTATCGACCGCGAGACCATCGATCATATTATTGTTGCACAGAATTTTGGAGACATCAAAGCCGGCACTATCCAAACCGATATGCTGCCAAGTATTGCATCAAAAATTAAAAATAAATTGGGTATAATAAATCCAAAATGTATTGCTTACGATATTATTTTTGGATGTCCGGGTTGGCTTCAGGGTGTGCTCCAGGCACAGTCGTTTATCCTTACCGGAATGGCGAGGCGATGTCTTATTATTGGTTCCGAAACCCTGTCGCGTACCGTCGATAAAAACGACCGCGACTCGATGATCTATTCTGATGGTGCAGGAGCTACCATACTCGAAGCGGTTGAAACGGATGAGCAGTTAGGGATACTTTCGTACAGCATGGGTACTTTTTCTACCAAGGAGGCCTATTATCTTTATCGCGGAAAGGGAAATGTTGATGGTTCTAATCCTTTGGTAAGTTACCTCAAAATGCACGGACGAAAAATTTATGAGTTTGCACTTACGCACGTACCCGAAGCAATGAAAGAGTGTCTGGATAAATCGGGCAACTCGATACATGAAGTGGTGAAGATATTTATTCATCAGGCCAACGAAAAAATGGACTATGAAATCGTTAAGCGTTTCTACAGGCTTTATAAAATAAAGGCAATCCCCAAAAATATTATGCCCATGAGTATCGGCAAACTTGGCAACAGTTCGGTGGCCACTATTCCAACGCTTTACGACCGCATTACAAAAGGCACTTGCGATGAACATCACGATTTAAAAAAAGGCGACCTGGTTTTGTTTGCTTCCGTAGGTGCCGGAATGAACATAAATGCAGTTGCATACCGATATCAGGGATAAACGATTTAAATATTGCGGGATCTTTATTGGAGCTAGTTTTTCCAACAACATTTTTTTTGACAACCGTACTCCATTTCAGGAATATACTCTATTTGGTGGTATAACGTGAAAACTCTTTTGGAGAATTTATGGAACAATTGGCTTGGGGTATGGCATACACAGAAATGATGGAGTGTCATATTTTCTAATTTCGATCCCTGGAGGCATTGGTATTAGTTTGTAAAACCAAATGAAACTGTGATTAAACAAATATTTTAAAAACTTATGAATGAATTGTTGCCGTCCGCTGCATAAAAGACGAATAAAACACAAACTATTTTTGTTATCTGGAATTTTCTTTCACAGCCTCAAACCCCCGTTTCATAATTAAAAAAAAGGCTGCTTCATCCTGCTTGCCCATGAATTATTTTAAATACGCATTACATTTACGGCAATAATT
>JAOZRY010000713.1 GCA_029939965.1 Bacteroidales bacterium
TTCCCAACACGGCGGGCACCAGTTAGCAACAAAACTTTGTTGGCTATAAGTTTATTTAAGAAAAGCCCTTTTATTACACGATCGATATATGTAGCCATATAATTTTGTTTTAATAATTGAAGCAAAAATATAAAATTCCTTCAACGTAATGAAAGAATTAATATAAATTCCTTCAACGTAATGAAGGTATTAATATGAATTCCTTCAGTTGGTTGTTTTCAGAATGATTATTGATTTTTTAAGCTACCAACATTAAGCTGGACAAATTGAAGGAAAATAGCCATCCCGTACGTGTGCATAGCCGTTAGGGCAAAGGGGTAAACTTATCCGGCTACCGATAAAATATTCTGATTAACCCATACTGGGTTTTGAGTTCATTTACATTGTAAATATCTAAGCTACAATAGCAGCAACCCATACCGGGTTGAAGAGGAGAGATGTGTTTGCTCTCTCTCCATTTAATGGCCAAACTATTCTATGAATTGCCAAGACACTATTTTCATAACCTAACGGCTATGCGCACGTGCCGGACACTAATTTATAATGAATTGATAATTAGCAGTGTCCAACTTTATGCGGGTGGCCATTTTTTATAAATAGTTTTAAATTTTTACAAATTTATTAGAAATGGTATTGTCATTAGTTTCTAAATTATAAAAATAGATTCCGGGTTTTAATCCGCCAGCATCAAACAGTACGGCATTATTTGCTTTTGTAAATTTAATATTTTCAATTACATGCACTAATTGCCCGAACGAGTTGAAAATAGAAATGGAGGCAGTGCCGTTCATTTCATCAGACAAACAAAATGTTGTGTATCTGTTTACCGGATTTGGGTAATTATTTACAGAGGGGTTGTTTTGCCCCACATCATTAATATTGATGCTTCCACCGGCATAAGATCGTAGTATCCTGAAACTAACATCATTGGTGGCAAAAGTGTGATAGGTACCGCTCATAAAATAATATTGTTTAATCCATCCCGACCGCCAATGACATTTTATAACTTCTGCATCAGCAGCAAAAGTGTTGCCTTTATGAGATATACGGTCATCTTCCTCCGGGCCGGTAGGGTTGAGCTGTGGATCGGGCGTGTAAGAGAAAACATAATTATTTGTAAATTCGGCTACATTGCCCGCCATATCCATTAATCCCAACTGGCTAACTCCTAACGGATATTGATCGACCGGAGTGGAGTGGGTGTATTGATTATTGAAACTTGCGTGGTCGGGGGTAGCAGGTTGATTGCCCCATGGGTAGTGCCTTTCGTCGTTGTAAGTTGCGGCATATTCCCATTCGTGTTCTGTTGGCAGGCGGTAACCATCCTGGCCATAAAAAGTCCTTGTCCAGGGATTTGGAGTTTGATCGTATAATTCAGTTAGTCCCTCCATCCGGCTTTTCATATTGCAATAAAATGCTGTGCCAAACCACGAAACAAATATTACAGGATAGTTGTAATAATCATCTTTTACCACAAATGCGCCATCCAGATATTCAATTTGGCAAACCGAGCCTTCCCAACTCCCATCGAGGTCTAACAATTCATAGGAAAAACCTTCTGCATTTTTTACCGAAACATTGGATTGATAATTCCCGGTTAATAAACCTTCGTCCAGGGCATAGTTGAGCATATCGGCATATTCCTGATTGGTAATCATGTATTTGCTCATGTCGAAATTGTAAGTAAGTGTAACTTCAAAAGTGTTGGAATTAACACCCTCTTCGCCCATAATAAACACACCTGCCTCGCCATTGTAATCAAGGGGTATATTTATCATCTCATTTTCGACTAATGCTGCGTTGCCTTTGAGTGCTTTCAATTCAGGGTTTTCAAGGCTTTGGCCAGCATTGTTATTTTCCCATTGAATTTTCTCAATACCAGGTTCTGTAACTGTTGTTTGCATTTGAGAAAAGGAAGACAAAAAACTACTTGTAATGAGAAAAAGGAATAAAATTTTTGTTTTCATTTAATTAGTGTTGTTTTCGTTTCCGGTAAATAATTTTCAGATGTTATAACTTTTTCCCCAGACTTATTTTCCAATTCTTTTCTTGCTATTCCTGCAACATTTCCCCCTTCAATTGCTGCTTCTTTATTTTCCAAAAACCCCTTTGAATTTTTGGCTCTTGCTATTTTTGTTGTAGATGCCTCACCGAGCATTGAGAAAATTAATTCAAGGTCGGTCATGTGGTCTCGAAGGTTTTGTTTTTTCAATC
>JAOZRY010000714.1 GCA_029939965.1 Bacteroidales bacterium
TAATAATTCAATAATTTTGTATTCGCTAAAGTAATCGCTATCAGCACCACTTACCTTAACATATTTATTGAGTGTTTCGCGATAATTTTTGGCATGAATATCAAAATCATCAAACTGTCTTTCGTTATTCATTTCTTTTTGAGATTAGTTAAGTAAATATTATTTAAATCGGACAACATATAAATAATTATTAAAATAGATTATTGATCTGAAAGAAATTCCTGCTCAAGTTCATTCCAGTCAGGAAAAAGATTGTAATGCCATTTTTTTATCACAATGCCATCTTTTATCAGAATCAAGCCGGGGTTGGCTCTGATCATTGTTTTTAGAGCTATATCATCAGCATTATAAAACGGAATATCAAATGTAAGGTTTTCTCTTTCGAGGAAGTATTGAATTTTGTTGGGCAAGGTGGATGTTAACACTATTAATGAGTATCCGTTATCATCAGCATTTTTATACAATTCTGCAATATCCTGAAATGCCAAAGGGCTTGTTGTAGATAAATCCCATGCTACCACAAAAAAGTGATAATCTTCTATTTTGAGATAATTGTTGGTAACATCATCACCCGCAAAATCGATTATCGCCAGATCAATTCCGGGAATCTTATTGGGATCATCCACCCGTTGACTCAAAAACTCCCAGTTCTCAACCCACTCAGGATCATTATAGGGATAATTGGGCGAGAGATACTCTTTAACCTCTCCGGTGTTTTTGTTCTTATAACTCAAATAATAATTTACCGGTATCGGATTTTCGGGAAACAGACGGTTACCTTCTTTCCATGCCCTGAAATCCATCATGGGGAGGTTTATATAATTCAAATACTGAAAGCCGATAAAAAGTGCTATGAGAGCAACTCCCAATGTCCACTCGGTAGAACTACGATAAACAGCTTTTAAAGTATTTCGGTTTATAAAAAGCACAAGTACTAAAACAACAATTACAAGATTTTTATAAAACGTTTGCCAGTTGGTCATAATAAGTGCATCGCCAAAGCATCCACAATCGGGCACAGGATTATTCAGCGCATCGTTGAGTGTGGTTAGTGTAAAAAAGAGCATCATCAGCAGCACAAGCCATGAAGTAAGTTTTGGCTTTACTTTTAAAATCAACAACCCACCAAGAACCAACTCAGCCGCATTTAATATAAATGAAAAAAATAGTGCCGACATCATCAACCAATCAGTACCATAGGCAATAAAATAATCTTCAACACGGTAGGCTGTTCCAAGAGGATCAACTCCTTTAACAAAACCTGAATACAAAAATAGCAGCCCCAACAATAACCTGCTTGCTGTTACCATGCCAGGCGAAAACACTTTACGGTATCGGAACACAACTACGATTTGGAAAATTAGAAAAAGCAGAAATGACAAGGAATAATTTTCGAAAAATTGAATTAAAATTGCCGAAAATACGGCAACAAGAATAATTGCCCAGCCGGTAATGGTTTTTAGATATGATTGTTGCATGATTGAAAAATATTGGATTGTGGAGATTTAATAGTAGAAATATTTGGTAGTATTATACGGTTTCTTTTTCATCGAACTTTATCAGAGCAAAAAGCGCATAATTAATAATATCCTGATAGTTGGCCTCCAGCCCCTCCGACACAAGAGTTTTACCTTTGTTGTCTTCGATTTGCTTTATGCGCAGCAGTTTCATCAAAATAATATCGGTGAGGGACGAAATCCGCATATTCCGCCAGGCTTCATCATAATCATGATTTTTGTTATGCATCAGCGATTTCGACTCGAAAACATGTTTGTTGTACAACTCAACAGCCTCATTAGGTTTGAGTTCAAGATTGGTTTTTAATCCCAATTCGAGTTGTATAAGAGCCATAACAGAGTAGTTAACAATGCCGATAAATTCGTCTCTCGCACCTTCATCAATTTTCATTTCAGGTTTTTCCTCGATGCTTCTAATACGGTTTGCTTTAATATAAATTTGATCGGTAAGTGAGGTAGTTCTCAAAATCCTCCAAGCGCTTCCATAATCTATCATTTTCTTTTCGAAGAGCTCCCTGCACTTACGTATTGCAGCTTCAAACTGGTTGTTGGTTTTTTCCATTTGGAATTATTTAAAAATTCAATGATTCAATTGTAAAATGCTAAAATGATTCAATGGTACAATGATAGAATGCTAAAATGATTTAATGATTCAATGATAGAATGATAAAATGCTTCAATGCTATAATGATT
>JAOZRY010000109.1:0-6854 GCA_029939965.1 Bacteroidales bacterium
ATTTTTCAAATAGCCTTATTAATTTCAAAGGGGCAGATAAAATCGTTCATGGAATAATCTATTTAATCCTGGCAATGCTCATGTTTTTGCCCTTTATCAAATTAAAGCAAAAATTGAAGATGAAAATTAGTTTCATCGTTTTTATTCTGGCTTCAGGTTATGGCCTGTTGATGGAATTTTTGCAATTGTGGATAAGGAGTGTTTCACGCAGTTTTGAAACAGGCGACATTATTGCCAATTGTATCGGTGTTGTAACAGGTATAGTGCTTGTAAATATTATCTCGCCCACTCTGTTTAAAAACTTACCGTAAACCAGAATTTTGAACCTCACCCAATCACTGATCAATTTCCCGATCAGGCATTTTCCATTTGTTAATCGTGTTTTCCGTTTTCATCATACCTTTGCATGATGAAGATATCCTTTTCAGAAGATGGAGCGAAAGTGTATTTCCCCCGATGGGTTGAAGTTATGGAACATTCTGCTTCTGGTGTTACTATTGGAAACAATCCCATGTTACCAGGCATTATGCATAAAACATGGGGCTGGCCGCAAGTTCATATTGCCTTTATGTTTAAAGGAATTCCCATTGGATATTTTCAGGCTTTAAAAATTAACAGGTCTTGGGTGTCGTTACCACATTTTGATCATGGTGGTATTTGGGTTGATTTAAAAAAGCTGAATGAACTGATCTCAAACGGCGAAGGTATTCCGGTTTCTGAGCAAAGGACCTGTCAACTGCTAATAAATATTATCCATCATGTTTTAACAAAGATTGAAGATCAAAAAGTTCAGAATGGACAGATGATTGTTGCTCTTGAGGAAGATGATCTGATTAAACCGCTTGAACCCTTAACGGGAAATAGATCAATTGTTTTGAAATGTAGAAGCAAGTTTCCGTTACTGATGCATAATAATCCCAACAAGGTGCTTAGTACTTTGAATTTGCAGGACTCGTTGGAAGCACACTGGGAAATCTTTGCAGCAAATGTACGGCGGAAAATCCGCAAGGCATACAAAAAAGATATACAGATAATTGTGGGAGGGGCAGAACTTACAAAACAGTTTTATGGTGTTTACCGTAAAAACATTCATCAATTAGGGTCTTTTGGTCTGCCACTACGATTTTTCAGTAATTTAATGGAGGGCTATAATTTTGGGATAGCTAAAATTATCCTGGCAAAGTATAATGGAAAATACGTTGGTTCTGCTATCTTATTAAGTTTTTTAGATTATGCCGAGAATGCCTGGTTTGCCAGTTTAAAGGAGGGGAACAACCGATATGTTACTTATGCATTACATAATGAAATGATGAAACTGGCCATTAAAAATAGATGCAGTGTTTATTCATTTGGCAGAAGTACCAGGGACAGTGGTGTTCATAAATATAAAAAACAATGGGGTGTTTCTGATGAGGTTTTGTATTTTAATTCAACCTCTGCAATTACTGATTCCAATACTTTGTACAGGATTGCAAAACCGGTAATTAAAATTCTGCCCCAGGGGGTGATTAGTATTTTTGATGGGCCTGTTTCAAGAATAATTTATTGAGTCCGGTCTAAAAACGAAGTTTTTGAAAATTCGCGAATATTTATTATTTTCAAGCACAAGATCATAAGGCAATTAGAAACACATATTAGCGCATTCGCGGCAAAATATACCTTTTTTAGACTGAACTTCTTTACTAATTAACAAACCTATTTAAATGCTGTTGCTTAGTTTTGATATCGAAGAATGGTTCCTGACCAAAGATCCCGAAAAGTATCCAATTGACCAATGGCTGACCTTTACAAAAAGGGTTGAGGGCAACACAAATAAAATACTGGAATTACTTGCTAAAAAGAAGCGTAAGGCCACTTTTTTTGTTTTGGGCTGGGTGGCCGAACATTACCCCGATTTAGTTCGTGAGATAGTTAATCAGGGCCATGAACTGGGATATCATTCCTATTATCATTTTCAGGTATATAAGCAAAAGCAACAAGATTTTGAGGCTGATCTTTCATCCGGCCTTGAATTATTGGAAAAGGTTGCCGGCACAAAGGTAACCACCTATAGGTCCCCCTATTTTTCGATCAATGATAATTCATTATGGGCCTTGCCATTGCTTATCAAATATGGTATAGGGTTGGACAGTTCCATAATTGCAAAGCAGCGTTTTCAGCAATATCTTATTCCTGAAAAACCGGTAATCATTGAATTTGATGAAGGGAATATCATCGAATTTCCCCTTTCCCGGTTTAACCTGTTCGGATATGATTTTTGTTACACGGGCAGCGGATATTTCAGAATGCTCCCAAAACAATTTATCAGAAGAAACTTAAATGAGAAAGTGTACACATTGCTCTATTTTCACCCGAGGGATTTTGATGCAAATAGCCCCTGGTGCCCATCACTCTCTTTCAGCAGGAACCTGATGAACAGGGTAGGGGCCGGCGGGACTTTACAAAAGCTGGAACAAATACTCGATCAATTCCCTTCAAAAAGCCTCGGTGAAGCAAAAGAATATCTGATCAAATCACAAACACCAATCCCTATAATAAATCTCATGCAATAACCGGTCAGGCCTCCCTTTCTCCCCCTCACCACATATCCCCATCTCACTTTCATCCTCGCCCCTTCGCCAATTCACCTTCTCTCCCCCTCGCTCCCTCAGCATCCTTCCAAACCCACCAAACCCCAAAAAACACAATTTTAATCCATTTCATTTCTATAATGCATTATATTTGCAGCATTACAGAAATGGAATAACATGAATTTCCTTCAATTCCGAATTATAATTCTCTCTCCCGATACCCCAATCGTACCTGTTGCTTACTTTGCTTGAATAATCCGGCTACTGAAGATGACAGTATCAAAAAAGTGTGAAAAAGTGAGCTGTCATTCTCTCCTTCGCCACTTCTCCCACTCACCTCTTCGCTTATTTTTTTTCGTCGCTCACCCGCTTCCTCAGCATCCTTCCAAACCCACCAAACCTTTCCACCCACCACACCCACAGCATAAATATCACCACGTAAAAAAACGGGCGCAGTATCCAATCGTGGATAAAATGCCAGTAATCAGGTATCCAGAGTAGTACAATTCCCAGCGCAACAATACGAAATATGTTAGTTATGTGCATGATAATAATGCTCATCGGGATGAACCACAATTTATGTTTCCATGGCCCTGGAAACAATAGAAACAGGACAATGATCTGATAAAACTGCTTTAACCCCGAACAGCTTTCATTAACTGCAATATAGCCGTTATTAATGAGGATGGTGTTCACAGGTTCTGTATGTGCCGTAGGGTCGATAAAATGATTAATGAGCCAAAAACTTGATTCAAAAACCTGATGGGCAAGCCAATTTGCTGTGTTAATAACAGCAGTTACCGATTTAATTTCTGCAGCATAGTGCCACCATAATTTATGAAATATTAACGTAATTATAATAAAAGTGCCAACATCAATTAATGAAGCAATATTATGTAATTGTTTTTTGTTACTTTCGCCAAAAATTCCCAGCATATTTTATGTAGTTTTGTATTTTTTTTAATGAGTCAAGTATAAAAGGATGCGAAGCTCCTTATTTGTGAAATTTCTACTTCTGAATATCAGAGTATTGCATTTTATTATTCGTGCATCCATACGGACAAGTTTCGTGGCTTTTTAAACCAGGCTCTTTTATTTTTTTGCAAATTTAACAACTAATTTAATTAATAATTGGCTAATATTAGATAATGTTTGTTTATCACATAAAGAAGCATCATCATTTTTTATTTAGAGTAAATTAACCCCAATAAATTATGCAACAAAAATTACGATTACTTCTTGGAAATTTTTCCGATAAGTTCCTTTCAAGATGGGTTGTCTTGTTCATTGATTTGGTTATTGTTTTTATCGGAACAATATTGGCATACATTATCAGGTCTAATTTCGATTTTTCCTTTTTACGGGTGGGCCAGATAGTTGTTAGTTCGTTGTTGTTTGTTTTCGTTTCCGGTATATGTTTCCTGTTTTTTCGTTCCTACATTAGCATTATAAGGCATACCAGTATGAAAGATGCGGTACTGGTATTTAAATCGGTTTCGGTTGCAGTATTGATAATTGCTATGATAAGATGGCTTGAAATTTCTTTCTTTGAGCACAAACTTATCGAAATCCCATTATCGGTAGTCGTTATTTACTATCTCACCGTATTGTTTATCTTGGTTTCGTTCAGGATTTTCGTTAAATATTCCTATCATATCTTTCACAGGGATAATTCACAGTTGGTAAATACTTTAATAGTTGGTGCCGGTGAACTCGGTTTGGTAGCAAAAAACACACTCATTAATGGCGGTTCCACAAATTACAGGGTTGTTGGGCTTGTGGATGAAAACACCGGAAAAATTGGTAAAACCATTGAGGGGACAAAAATTTATCATTTTGATGATATCACAAGTGTATTTATTGAAAAGAAAAATGTTAGTGAAATTATATTTGCCATCCAGAATATTAAACCTGAAAGGAAAAGAAAGTTTATTGATGCCCTGATAAAATTAAATGTTACGGTTAAAATTGTTCCGGCGGTTGAGAAATGGATAGATGGCGAATTGAATGTATCACAAATTAAACGCATAAAAATTGAAGATCTCCTACAGCGGGAACCCATAAAACTGGATAATCCTGAAGTAAAGAGGTTTATTGAAGGTAGAACGGTAATGATAACGGGGGCCGCGGGCAGTATAGGTAGTGAGATAGTAAGGCAGCTTTTGTTTTTTAGCCCATCAAAACTTGTTATGGTAGATCAGGCTGAAACCCCATTGTTTGAGCTTCGTTTAGATATCCTGAAATTATTAAAAGACACCGCCGTTGAATTGATTTTTAAGGTTGCTGATGTTTCCAACAAAACCAGGATGGCGTATATCTTTAATAAACATCGTCCACAGGTGGTTTTTCATGCTGCTGCCTACAAACATGTGCCAATGATGGAAGATAATCCCTGGGAAGCTGTCAGGGTCAATGTTTTTGGGACAAAAAATGTTGCTGACCTTTCTATTGAATTTGATGTTGAAAGGTTTGTAATGATATCAACCGATAAAGCTGTTAGGCCAACAAACGTAATGGGCGCTTCAAAAAAGTTGGCCGAATTGTACTGTCAGCAATGCGGTAACCAAATGAGGTACCCCATAACAAAATTTATTACAACACGCTTTGGTAATGTGTTGGGGTCCAATGGGTCGGTCATTAAAATTTTTAGGGATCAGATTGGGGCAGGCGGCCCTGTAACAGTAACCCATCCCGAAATCATCCGCTATTTTATGACCATTCCGGAGGCTTGTCAACTTGTGTTGGAAGCAAGTGTAATGGGCACAGGGTCTGACGTATTTATTTTTGATATGGGAGAGCCTGTAAAGATTGTTGACCTTGCAAAAAAGATGATTTTATTGGCAGGGTTGGAACTTGAAAAGGAAATCGACATTGTTTTTACAGGCCTAAGGCCTGGCGAAAAGCTGTATGAGGAATTGTTATTATCATCTGAAAATACTTTACCGACCCATCATTCCAAAATAATGATCGCCCAGGTTGAGAGCATGCCTGAAAATAAAATGCTTAGGTCCCTTCAACGGCTTGAAAAATCTATCAGGCTTACCGATAATTTTATGATAGTTTCTGAGCTGAAAAGGATTATCCCTGATTATGTGAGTAATAATTCTGTATTTGAGAAACTTGATAAAAAACAAGCTCAACCTGCAATACACAATTAAAAATACGTGAGCCATATTTTTAAAATATCCTTTTTCAAAATTGGCTATAATTTCGTTATTGTAGCCCTTTTAATTTATTTCATTTTTTCCGATAAAATTAGTTGTGCCCAATCACTTACAGGTATGAGTGGTGGCTATAGCATTCCTACTGCCGAACTTCAAAAGGATAAAAGCGTTTGGTTTGGTTATAGTTTCCTGAATAAGAAATACAATAAGGTATGGAACGATGACCCCAGAAATGTACATATTGGTTATGCCACAATAAACTACTTGCCCTTTCTTGAAATTGGGTTGCGCGTGTCCTATCCGGAAGGTGCAAATCAGGAAGGTGATAAAAAATATATTGGCGACAGGATGATCTCGGCCAGGATTAAACCGTTAAATGAAGGGAAATGGCATCCTTCTGTGGTCATTGGTTTGCAGGGGTTTTATACCACAACTGATGAGGGAAGTGCTTCTTATTTTAACTCTACTTATTTGGTCATTACTAAGAATTTTGCTATTAATAAGGTGATCAAAAACGTTGGCTTATCCCTCGGCTATGGTTCAGATGTAATGCCAGCCAGTACTTACCAGTTCATTGGCTTATTCGGAGGAATTAAGATCACGCCTCAATATCTGGGGTTTTTGGAGCTTATGCTGGAGTATGATGCAAATAATTGGAATATAGGTTCACGGATTACAATCCTAAAGCATATCATTATACTTGCCGGCTTTGAAGGGATGGATTCCTTTTCAGGAGGGATTAGTTATCGGTTTATGTTGCCATGATTTATTTTACTACTTATTATCGATACTCGTTCTGATGAAGCAAAGAAAATGCTTGAGTTTTTGAAAACTACACGTTATAGTAAAGTATTGGATGATAAAATGCTCAATAAGGATACCTCAAATGCGATGGAAGAAGTTGAAGCAGGACAGGCAAAACCATATGCATCGGTTAAAGAACTGATGTTATCCCTAAAAAAATTAGCTGGTGTATAAAATCAAAACCTCAAAAAAAATTTGAAAAAGATTTTGTAAGATGTGCAAAACGCAATAGGAAGAATGGATAAAACAGGGGTGGTTTTCTGCACAACATTTTTATTATGAAAGTTGTATCTTTGTACTTGAAATTTTAAAAAAA
>JAOZRY010000109.1:6954-8235 GCA_029939965.1 Bacteroidales bacterium
AGTTCAGAAATAAAGCAATTATTTATCATATTACGTCGAAATAAGATCAAGACATATATTCCTGCCTGTTCTCTTGATACAATTTATTATGTTTTAAAGCGGATGGGAGTTGAAGGTGATAATGCCAAAGATTCTATCCAAAAACTCATTAAATATACCTCCTTGGCCTTTTCTTCCAATGAGTCAGTACATTACTCTTTTGGCTCTGATTTTAAGGATTTTGAAGATGGTTTAATAAATGCAATTGCAGTAAAAAACAATATTGATGTGATCATTACTTCAAATGTTGCTGACTTTATTAAATCCATATTACCAATCTTTCATCCTAAAGATTTTATTAAATTATTTAGTTAAGGTTTCCTTGTTGAGCCTTACCTCACTATCGATTCCAACCAAATGTTCTACCTAACCGATACCTGCCACCGCTTGGATGGCTGGAAAACCTGGGACGTGGAATTATTTCATCCATTATTTGCCTATCAATAAATCTTGAATCGGTGTGTTATAAAAATCATATTTGATAGTTTTGATATTCCACTGTCCCCAACATCAAGGAATAAAATACCACAACAGGAAGATTGGATTAAGCAGGGGTTGGTGTTTCATTCAAAAGAAATCATAAAAGTGGGAGAGGAGGGAAAGTTGCCGGCTAAGATTATGATGACTTTTCATCCGCAGCGGAGGAGTGAGGGAGGTTGGCCGTGGGTGAAGGAGTTTGTATTACAGAATGTTAAGAATGTGGGGGAGTTTGTTTTGTTAAAAATGAAAGGGTGAAAGGGAGTGGGGGAGAACCGGAGAAGTGGTGAAAAGGTGGGATGGAGAATTGTAGAGAAAAAAAATGACAACTGGGCGAGATAGATTTTCTGAAATTGTGATAGCAAATCGACTAAATACTATAATAAAATGAAATGGTTACTTTTGTAAAAATTGTATATGTTTATAATAAAAAAAGGATAGAATGCAAATTGACACACCGGATTTAATGATAGCAGCTTGTGCAATAGCAAATAACTTAAAACTAACAACACTTAATACCGGGCACTTTGAAAGGGTTGAGAATCTTGAATTGGAAAGAAGATAAGAAATTCAATTTTTGCAAAACTTTCTGTTTTATTAAAAAAGAGTAACTTTGTGTAAATTAATTTAGAAAAGATGAAACGTCTAATAATTCCAATTGTGTTAGTTTTATCAGTAATATCTGTTATTGCACAGGATAATTACCAACCGGTGCCCTACACACTTGCCGACCGTGACAGGCTGATAAAGGTAGAAGCAAAACTT
>JAOZRY010000110.1 GCA_029939965.1 Bacteroidales bacterium
CGTACGGCCTACAAAAATACAGCCGGCACAAGGCAACTACAAACGGAAAGCCCACAGCCGCCCAAAAAAACACCTTCAAAATCAGTAAATAATATATAGATAACCAATCTCTTTTGTGGCTTGTCCAGATTAAGGCTTGACGAGGTTAAGGGTTTGTAAATAAATAAACTACACATCTGTACTTGTTCTTTTGTCCATTTTCTTCGTTATAAAAGCCTTAAATAAACTGTGGCTATTCGCAACTTTTATGCCTCGAAAATGAACAAAATATCTTCGTACATTTTGAATACTTTATTTCCTTACAAACCCTAAGCTTTATTAATACTAAAATCCACTTCCGGTATTTTATCTATTGCTTTCAAAAATTTTACAGGGTTTACTTTAAACGTGCCCGAATGCATGTCGAGTTTAATTCTGTCTTGTTCGTCAAAAATCTGAAAACTCACAAAACAATCTCCTTTGTGCTTTTTCGATAATTTAAAAATTTGGTCGATCAGAGCTGGTTCCAGGGCATCGATGGATACTTGTAGCTTTATATGTTTGGCTTGACGTTCTAATAATTCGGGGAGCAATTTTACATCCGACATCCTGAATTCATATTCTTCCTGCGATTGATATCGCTTTTGTCCCCTGCCCGAGATTAACAAAAAGAATCCTTCGGTAAGGAAGTTTTTGTATTTGAGATAGTCATCGGAGAAAAGCCTTAACTCAATAGAATCGTCAAAATCTTCGACAGTAAATATGCCCCAGGGTTTGTCATTTTTTGTCATTCGATGAGAGGAGGCTACCACCATCCCCCCAAAGATTATCGGCATTTTCGCGAATTTTTCAAGGTTTTCCTTAAAATCTGAAATTTTATGTGTGCTAAAATTTTTCAGCTCAATACGAAATTCATCTAATGGATGGCCGGATATATAAAAACCTGTAACTTCTTTTTCGTTTCGTAGTTGTTCAATTTTTGTCCAGGGTTTACATTCGGGCATTGGTGGGTCTTCGGTAATAAATTCTTCTGTATCTCCAAACAAAGATACTTGCTGCGAATTTTTCCGTTCCTGATGTTTTACGGCAAATTTAATGAGTTTCTCAATAAATATGGAGTCATCAGAATTTTCCTGATAAAAGAATTGTGCCCTGTGGGTATTTTCAAACGAATCGAAAGCTCCTGCTCTGGCAAGTGCCTCCAGGCTTCGCTTATTTACCACCTTAAAGTTTATTCGTTTGGCAAAATCGAACATGCCGGAATAGTGGTCATTTTTGTTTCTTTCGGCAATTATCGATTCGGCAACAGAGCTTCCCAACCCTTTTATTGCTGCCATCCCAAAACGGATATTTCCATTTCTGTTTACAATAAACCGCTGTTCCGATTCATTAACATCGGGTCGGAGCACCTCTATGCCCATGCGTTTTGTTTCTTCGATAAGGAAGGTGATTTTAGTTATGTCGTTGAGGTTTCTGCTAAGTACCGCAGCCATAAACTCGGCTGGGTAATGGGCTTTGAGAAAAGCCATTCGATACGATACATAAGCATAGCAGGTAGAGTGAGATTTGTTGAAAGCGTAGTTGGCAAACTCCAACCAGTCGTTCCAGATTTTTAGGACAGCTTTGTCGTTGTGGCCAAGTTTTTTGGTTCCTTCAAAGAACTTTGGTTTTAAATCGTTGAGCAGATCAACTTTTTTCTTCCCCATTGCTTTGCGCAGATTATCGGCCTGGCCACGTGTAAATCCACCAAGTTTTTGCGAAAGTCTCATTACCTGTTCCTGGTAAACCGTAATGCCAAAAGTCTCTTTCAAATATTCTTCCATTTCAGGAATATCGTACTCCACTTTTTCTTTGCCATGTTTTCGTCTTATATAATTAGGGATGTACTCCATAGGTCCCGGTCGGTAGAGGGCGTTCATGGCTATTAAATCTTCAAACCGGTTGGGTTTAAGCTGGCGAAGATGATTTTTCATTCCATCTGATTCAAACTGAAAAATGCCGGTAGTATCGCCCCGGCTGTAGAGTTCATAAGTTTCTTTGTCGTCGTTGGCAATGGTATCGATATCAATTACAATACCTTTCGATTTTTTTATATTCTCTACAGCATCTTTAATTATCGACAAAGTTTTTAACCCCAGGAAATCCATCTTTAGCATTCCGGCATCTTCAATGTGGCCACCATCAAACTGGGTTACAAGCAAATCAGCATCTTTTGCTGTGCTCAGCGGAATATGATCGATGAGTTTATCTTTGCTGATGATGATTCCACAGGCGTGCGTACCAACATTTCTTACGGTACCTTCTATTCTCTCGGCACTACTCAATGTGTTTCTTACCAGAGGGTTGGCCGATTCGTTTTTTTCTTTTACGAGCTCAGGCATTTCTTTATAAGCTTTTACAAAGCTTGTACCTGGTTTGGTGGGGATTAATTTGGCAAGGCGGTTAGCTTCCGATAGTGGTAATTGTTTTACCCTTGCTACATCGCGGATGGCCATTTTAGGTGCCATTTTTCCGAAAGTAATAATATGAGCAACTCTGTCGTGGCCATATTTATCTACTACCCATTTTAAGATTCTTTCGCGACCATCTTCATCAAAATCAATATCAATGTCGGGGAGTGAGATACGATCGGGATTCAGAAAACGCTCGAACAGCAGGTCGTACATCAGTGGGTCAACATCGGTTATTTTGAGGCAATAAGCCACAACCGAACCAGCAGCAGAACCCCTGCCAGGCCCTACCCATACACCCATTTTTCGGGCTTCATCCAAAAAATCCCAAACAATAAGAAAGTAGCCGGGATAGCCCATTTTTTTAATCACATTTAGTTCGAAGTCGATGCGATCTTTAATTTTGTCGGTAAGTTCGTTGTAGCGTTTTTTGGCTCCAATGTAGGTAAGGTGAGTTAAATAATCAGATTCAAATTTAATGCGCAATACCTTGTTGTAACCCTCAAGACGTTCGTAATTTTTTTCTTTTTCATCCTCGTTAAATTCTGCAATTAGTTTGCTCTCCGAATATTTTTCACGGTATTTATCCATCGAGCCAAATTCATCCGGAATATTAAATTCGGGCATCATCGGGTTTCTACTGAGTTCAAAACCCTCTACCTTATTTACAATCTCCTGTGTGTTTGAAATGGCTTCCGGGACATCAGCAAACAGTTCAATCATTTCGGCCTGCGATTTAAAGAAGTATTCATCGCTTGTAAATCCGAAACGCGTGCCACGACCTCTGCCTTTGGGGGTTGCCTGATATTCGTTATTTTTTATACAGATTAAACTGTCGTGAAGGTCGAAGTCGTTTTTTTCGAGAAAAAATACATCGTTGGCAGCAATAACTTTTACATTGTGTTTTTTTGCAAACTCAAGTAAAACCTGATTTGCCCGCTCTTCTTCCTCTAATCCATGACGGTTGAGCTGTACATAAAAGTCGTCCTGAAATATATCTTTCCACCACAAAAACGCTTCTTCGGCCTGGTGTTCGCCATAATTCAGAATCAAATCATTTACTTCCGATTTTAATCCACCCGTGGTTGTTATCAGATCGTTTTTGTATTCCTGTAAAATTTCTTTGTCAATCCTGGGATATCCTGCATAATTTCCTTCAATCCAACCTGTAGAGCTCAGTCTTGAAAGATTCCGGTATCCATTGAGGTTTTTAGCAATAAATACTTGTTGATGCCTACGGTCGGGATCATCTTTAGTAAATTTTACTTTTTTGCGATTTTTAGCGATAAAAAGCTCACACCCGATAATTGGTTTTATTTTATTTTTTTTGGCAACTTTTAAAAACTGGAAAGCACCAAACAGATTACCAAGATCGGTTAAAGCTATCGCCTTCATACCCATCGAGCAGGCTTTTTTTACAAGTGCTTCGATTGATGGGGTGGCATTAAGAACAGAATAATAGGAGTGAACATGCAAGTGCGTGAAGGGAGTAGTGGTTTTAGTTTCCGCAACAACATTCGGGGTAATCTCAATCTCTTTTTTAGCTTCTGATTTTGCCAGCTTTTCGCTGAGGGCTTTATTCGACTCAATCTTTATTACAACCGGTTCGATCGGGTTGGGATGTTTGTTCCTGAAATTCAGGATAACTGCGCTATCAATTTTTAGCTTTTGGGTGCTAATAACTTCAATCCTGATTAATTCGAGAAAACACCTTGTAGTTGCTACCACATCGCCGGTAGCATTATGAGCCTCCGCAAAGGGTACATTAAAAAGTTTTTGATGTAATTCGGATAAATTCGGATATTTGAATCCACCGCCCCGACCACCCGGAATAGCGCAATATCTGGTAGATTCGAGCATTGAATCAACAATATTTTTGCCTTTTAGCACATTTTCAAATCCGTTTCTTAAAAACTCGGAACCGGTAATATTAATGTCGAACTGTACATTATGTCCGGCAACATGTGTGCTTTTTGCGATTGCAGCAGCAAATTCATCGAGAACAAATTTTATATCTTTTCCGTAATGGGTGGCCATTTGAGTAGAAATGCCGTGGATTTTTTCAGAATTATAAGGGATGGTAAACCCATCGGGTTTAACGATGTAATTGTTTATTTCCACAAGGTTTCCTTCATAATCGTGTAGCTGCCAGGCAATTTGAACCATGCGTGGCCAGTTGTTAAAATCAGTAAGAGGAGCATTAAAATTGCGGGGTAGTCCGGTTGTTTCAGTATCGAAAATCAGGTACATAAATAATGGCTTTAAAAAGTGATTAGCAAATTGAAAATGAGAGCAAAATTAAGGAAAATGAAAAGGTTCGGGTTGTGATGTTAATAATTAAAGGCGTAATTATGAAGTTGATATTTAGTTTATTGTAAAATTTGTTAATAAAAAAAGCCGATAGAATATACCGGCTCAGATAAATCAAAATCGTTGGCAGGTTATTCCATTTCAGCAATAACCTCATCGGTAATTTCAAGATTGTGAAATACGTTTTGCACATCATCGTCATCTTCAAAAGCATCTACAACTCTCAATATTTTTTTAATATTTTCCAACTCCAGAGTTATGGTTTCGTGTGGGATACGTTGCAGTTCGGCATTTTCAGCTTCAATTTTCAGCTCTTCCAGTTTTTTCTGCATCTTGCCAAAATCTTCCATAAGGGTGGTTACCGTTATCATACCATCTTCTGCCGTAATATCTTCGGCACCGCTGTCGATTACCTCAAGTTCAAAATCATCCAAATCCATATCTTCGGTAACAGGGATGGCAAAAATACCTTTGCGTTCAAACAGGAAACTCAACGAGCCGGAAGTTCCCAGATTGCCGCCGAATTTATTAAATATTGATCTCACATTGCTAACGGTTCGTTGCTGATTATCGGTGGTACACTCCACGTAAACGGCTATTCCGTTTGGCAAATAACCCTCGAAGGTTTGCTCGGAAAAGGAAGCGGCATCCTTTTCTTTCCCTTTACTTATGGCCCGCTCAATGGTATCCTTGGGCATACTGGCACCTTTGGCATTTGAAATAGCAAGGCGTAGCCGGGGGTTGGCTTCCGGATCGAAACCATTCTCCTTAACAGCTACTGTGATTTCCTTAATAATTTTTGAAAAAACTTTTGAGCGCTTGGCATCAGCAGCACCTTTTTTTCTTTTAATTGTTGACCATTTATTGTGTCCTGACATATATCTTAGTTTTTCTGTTATGATTTTTAAAATGTAAAAATAGTATTTTTTAGATTTTTAGCATGTCAAACCTTTTTATCCGAAAATAATTAGTGTTTGGCCATAAAGTACCAAACAAAAAAAAACAGCCACCTGTAACTCAGATGGCTGTTTTGAAGTTCGTTCTGAATTTTTTTTAGTCTCAGCACGAAAACCCAATATTTCAGGAAGTGGGTGTCAGAAAATGCTGAGATCGAAGCGGACGAAGTGTTGAAAATCAAGGAGTTTACTTTTGTAAATGACTGTTTTCAACATAAGTCCAACGAAGATATCGGCGTTTTCTGGCGCACACTATTTATTAAAAATTGATAAATGTAATACCAATTGCGAAAGGGTATAATTCGGGACCCCGATCTGCTTTGAACAATGTATTCATCGAATAAGTTGCGTACAAATTAATTATTCCCCACCCAATTCTCAGGGTTGCATCATATCTGAATGGTCGGAGATGAAAATGATCCCACTGTTTTGGTTTCTGTCTGCCATTATCAAAACGGAGCATTTTTGTGTGAGTGGCATATCTCCAGCCAATAATTACACCGGCTGTGGCATGAAAACTATTACTTCTCGAAAATCTATTTGACTGGTATTCGATTAGTAAAGGAAGCGTTAGGTAATTTACTACCAGTTTACTCTTCTTCCAATCGTGGGTATAATCGCGATATCCATAAATAGTGCTCGAATCTGAAACAAGTATTGTGTTATCATTAAACCGGTAGTTGTTCCATCTCAAACCCAAGCCGGTTACTAAGCCAAGTTTTTCGTTGTAGAGGTTGATGTTTTGTTCGAAAAAATTGATATTTACATCAATTGATTTTTCATATTTGAGTGTGAGAAAATCAAATTCTTGGGGTACATCAAGTTTAAAATCGCTGGTAACATAGCCATTTACACCCATCTCAAAACCTGCCCAGTGCCCATTGAATTTATGTTTTCTATTGCGCTTCCATTTTACATTCCCGCATTCGTCAACAATCAAACTGCTATTTCCGATGGCAATTTTGGTAGAATCCCCATCGATTACTTCAACGGTAATCCCGCCAACTTTAACTATTGTTGTGTCGCCCTCTTTCCATGATCGTACATTGGTTTCATTTTCGCTATAATATACTTCGTTGGTGTTGGTAATAATTTCAGGGTTTCCGGCAACAGTAATGTTTCCAGCCCCACTCGAAGAGCTTTCAACGGCCTCAGTTGCATTAATGCTGATACCTGAGGCTCCACTGGAATTGGCATTTGTGTTTTTGGTTTCAAGGTTAATAGCTATTACATCGGAAGCACCACTGGCATTTACCGTATGTTTGTTGGCGCTTCCGGTAAGTTTAATGAATGATGCGCCCGAAGCTTTAGTTATTATTTCATCCACATTTACATTTAGTTCGATGTGCGAAGCACCGGAAGCTTCAATTTCCAGCAGTTGCGCTGTAAGGGTATTTTCGCCGATAACAGTTGAGGCTCCACCGGCATCAATGTTTTCGATAGAGGGGGTGGATAAATAAATGTTGAGCTTTGAGGCATTCTTAATTTTTTTCGAATCAATTTTTAAAACATTCCCTTTTACCTCAGTAGTAATATTTTCGAGCAGGTTTTCGTCTGCTTCTATTGTTAGTGTGGTTTTTTGCTGAATGGTAAGATAAACATTGAATGCACCACCAACCTCAATTCCTGTAAATTCGGGAACTATTCTTTCTTGCTTTACAACCTTTTTATTGCCTTTGGTCCATTGAGCAAATAAATTACCCGAAGCCAGAAAAAGAATTGCTGCTATTGTAAGCAAAACATTTTTGTTTATTGGATTTTTCATAATTAAATAGTTTTTATGTTTTTAAATTTACACTATGACGTGGGCAGATAATAAAAAGTTACAGACATATTTTTTATGTTCCTTTAATTTCCAGAATTTATAGGGTGAATTATCCTTCATGATAAAACAAAACCGGATTTTTGGTTTAAAAATCCGGTTTTATTAGGCTCGTATTTCCAATATTCTTGTTGTTTTTGGCAAGATATTATATGACTTGATAAAGATGGTGAAAAGATTGACAACCAAACTCATTCAAACTCGTTGCCGTGTAATGTTGAGCGGCAGGGATTGGAGTGGTAGCTTGCTGAAGTGGCCGCTGATATTTTTGTTGGCCGGCGTAGGCTGACGAAGGAAGCCCACGTACGGCTTACAAAAATACAGCGGGCACGAGGCAACTACAAACGAAAAGCCCGAAGCCGCCCAAAAAAAACATTTTCAAAATCAGTAAATAATTTATACTTCAATAGATATCTTTTTTGGCTTGTCCAGGTTAGGGGATTATGAAATAACTTGACCATTCAGGCTTGTTCTTTCATCCGCTAATTGCATTTAAAAGCTTCGCCATTGCGGTTGCTATGCCTACGTTTTTTGCGTTGTTATCGTGCAAAATAACTTCGTCTGCTCTGTTTTAATCTCTGAATATTCAGTTACAGAATGTCGGCAATTTTCTGAGCCAGCCTGCTTGCACCTATTCTGAAATAGTTTTTATTAAGCCATTTTTCGCCAAGTACATTTTTAACCAAAAGGTAATATTTTAATGCATCTTCAGG
>JAOZRY010000715.1 GCA_029939965.1 Bacteroidales bacterium
TCAAATATCAATTTAACACCAATAACAGACAATTTAAAGCAGGATTATTTATACGCAGTAGTAAAGAATGGATTTCCTTTAGTCGTGTTTTTTTTTGTTTTTGTTTTTGTGACAAAATCATCCAGACATGAAAGGACCTAATGCCCCTGGCATCATTGCGGTTTCTAATTTTTATTGCGACTTGAACTTTGAACACCTGATACGGCCTTTTTTCAGGCGGAAGAGAATCGTATTTGTATTTTACCCCTGAGGGAATCTACAAGATTTGAAAAAGCTTGATTTCGAAAAGATTCGCATATTCTTCTGACGAAGTTGCGAATAGAGTTGTAATATTTTAGGAAGGAATAAACAGGTACATTGCAACTGTCATGCAAGGAGTGTTCCTGTATTTTTCTGCATAGATCACTATAGACTATTAGTTGCGTGATCATATGAGCTATCTGCAACAGCTGATAATAGTTTTTCCATGCATTCGGTTTTTTGCCGTAAAGGTGTTCAAGTTCATAACCATCGCATTTTTGTTCTTTAAATCCTTGATTTTCAATTTTCCAGCGTTGCCTGCCTCCTTTGTGAATTAATGTTTCTATATTATTGTGTTTTGGTATAATGTTAGTAACCCATACATTGTTGCTAACTGTTTTGTCACCGTTAATGGTTTCTGTTTTTTCAGAAAAAATAACATGAAGTTTATGTTGGCGGTATTGGACATTTTGACCCCATGAGATGGTTTCCGTTTCCTCTTTGCCCTCTATTTTAAGTTCATTTTTTGGATGTTTTCTTATTTGTGCCAAAGCATCCTTATAAAAGGTCGGGATTCTATCCTCCTTTAATACAGCAATAAAATCCCAACTATTTTGTTTGCATATATTAAAAACTTCCTCGCAGGCATAGAGCCCATCCAGTAGAAGGAAAATCGGGGTACGTGGAAATAAGTCTCTAATGACAGGGGCCATCCTGTAAAATGCCTTTAGCTCGCAATCTTGCTTTGTATATTCTCCGTCAACATTTTCAATGGGCTCGCTATAGACGGAAAACGCAAATCCGTGTTCAGAAATCAACTTAGCCTCAAGCATCTTATGTGAATAAGTTGTTGTTTTGTTGTTATGCTTTGTGACTAGGCAATTCTCACAATGCCGAGAACCAAAACTGAACAGACCGGTTGCATCAACTGCAATGCGAAAGCTTCCAAACAGACGCAAGGGATCAAGAAATCTTTTCCTTATAAGCTCTTTTATCAACTCTACTTTTAACGACTCAAACTCATTTACAGGTAACAGTTCGAGCAGATAATTCATAGTATCGGGATGTGCTACAGTTTCTTCATCAGAGCCTGAAAGTGAAAGTAAATTATGGAGGAATGCATCGGTTTCTCTTTCTTTCAGTAGCTGATTTCTTGATCTCAAACGGAATACAAACATCACAATCCCCAGCCATGTTAAATGGTTTAATGTATATACGCATTGCTCCACTTTTCTTGGGTCGAGTATTTTTGATATTAATTCATTTATCTTATTTTTGAAAAAATGTTCTATTGTTATTTTTAGTTGGTCTGCATCATTTATAGTTACTGGTTTTGGCTTTTGTTTTCGACCAGACTTAGGATTTTTAGATTTTTCTGTTTCGCCCGCTTTGTTTTTACATACAACTTTAGTATTTGCTCGTTGTACTCTGATATTTCTTTTTGCAGCTTTCGCAGCTTTTGATTTTCTTTTACCCATTTTTTTGCTTCATCAGTCATATCTTTTGGAATGTATATACTTTTGGTTTTTCCATCTACCTTTTTAGTTAAAGCTATAGATTCATGCTTTTCTCCCCGGCTACACTTACAGTTGGCTTTACCACAGGTAGCCTTGACTACCCTAATAGAACCTTGAAGAACAGGGCCAAGCTCTCGTAACTCTTTTACTTTTGTGTCTCTTCTTTTTTCCAGCATTCCAATTGAGATGTATGACATAATATCCTTTCCTTAATTTGTTGTTTATGCTTAAACATATACCTACAGTTAAGATTTTCAACAAAAAAAATCAAAACGAAGAAAAAAAATGGAATTTTTTATTTTTCAAAGAAAAATAACACGAAGAATCCACGATTCTGAGGAACTGGGTAACTAGACCCCATGCAGTAGTAAAGAATGGATTTCCTTTAGTCGTGTTTTTTTTGTTTTTGTTTTTGTGACAAAATCATCCAGACATGAAAGGACCTAATG
>JAOZRY010000111.1:0-6617 GCA_029939965.1 Bacteroidales bacterium
ACTATCTGCCAAATGCACTATATTTTATGTTGAGATTTCGTAATTTTTTCAAAATTATTCTTCTCACCCCACTCTTGCATCAATTCAAAAATTGGCAATAATTGTTTTCCTGTGTCGGATAATGAATACTCTACTTTCGGAGGAATTTCATTATATGATTTCCTAATTATAATATCCTGCTCTACAAGTTGTTTCAAAGTTTGTGATAGCATTTTATCGTTAATTGTTACAAGACGTCTCTTTATTTCATTATATCTCAATGAACCTTCCTGTCTAAGTGTCCAAATTATCAAACCTTTCCAGCGTCCACCAATTACACTTAGTGTCAAATCAACCGGGCAGTAATAGATTGTTCCATTTAATTGATATGTTTTCATTGTGCAAAAGTAGATCATTTTTTCTATACTTCCCAAAAGGATAGCACTTTCATATTGGGTAGTACCTTGCAGAAATAAAGTTAATGCTGTTATTTTGCACCATAATTTAAAAATGATAATACAATGAACAAATTTTTATTAATCAGCATTTCCTTTTTATTAATAATTGGAAATGCAAAAAGTCAAGAACGTATGAATAGTAAACAATTAGAAGCCAACAAAGAAGTTGCATTAAATTTATCAAAAGCCATTATGTGTGGTGAATGGGAAAAAGTTGATAGCCTTATTTCTGATGATTTTAAGTATGAAGCAGATGGCCGACCTGCAATTGGAAAACAAGAGTATATTGGTTTTATGAAAAATGTTTTGAGTAATGCATTTGCAGATATGGATATGAATTTTCTACATGTTATTGCAGAAGGTGATTTAGTTTCTGTTGATTACACAAATAAAATGACGCATGTAGGAGAGTTTTTTGGAATTCCCGCAACACAAAAAAGGATTATTGCAAGTGGTCAATTTATTCGTGAAGTAAAAAATGGCAAAGTAACTGCTGAATGGCAAACTACCAATATGGCTGGTTTGATGCAACAACTTACCGCAAAATAATGTTTTTCAGTATCAACACTAAAACCACATGTCTAAAATGATGTGTGTTTTTTTTGTTTTGTATGAAGCACAATTAATTGATAACTCCCATTATATTATTTGCTATTTTTTAGCGATTATAAAAACCTGGGAATCCGTTTATTAATCTTTGTTTATGATAGTCCTGATTCAGTTATTCTTACGGTGGTATCCCTCCATTACAAGTAACATGCATTTGGAGGTTGCCCCCGTTTGCAAGCCGAAGATAAAAAGCTGGTGGTGTTTGTTTCCACGACATTCACCACCTCCTAATCATTTTCTGTACTCTAATACCCGTGATAAACTTTACTAACTATTTTCCAGTTACCATCAAAATTGTACAGAAATAAATAATCGGTATATATTTTTTCTCCACCTTTTGCCAGATCAATTTTTGCCATAGCGGCATCGCCTGTTATGTCGATCTCCACAAAATCTACCGTAGTTGTCTCTTTTGGCCCATCCGGGTTTTTTATTTTGCGCTCTTTTACGCTTTCTATCCAATTGTATATTGGGTACTTTATGAGTTGTTCGTTTTGGTTTTATAATGGTACTCTTTTCATGTAATTCCTATATGCCGCACCAAATTTTTTCAAAAGCTTTGCCTCCTCCTCTTTCATCCCGATTATAATAAAAACAATTGCAACTATTCCGACAAATAAAACCAATGTAGTTTGAATTTTTAGCATAATGCCCATATTGAACAGAATGAAAGATGTGTATTGTGGATGCCTGAAAATGCGATAAACCCCCGAATCGACTACCTGCGAAGTACTCATGTAGTTAGTGGTTTGTGTGAGTGCTCCATGTTTCTTGAGAGCCACAAGACCCGATACCCAAAGTATAACAGATAGTAACCATAATAATATACCAAGGTAAACAAGCAAATAGAATTTGGGAGTTTGTTGTTCAAATGCCATTATTACAATATTGATTATTATAAATAACATACCCGTATTTAAAAAGGTAAATATTCCGTATCTGTTGTTATTGCCCGATTGTGCCATGGTATTAATATCGAATTTCCGGTTTTTTCTTTTTGTTCCATGCTGGTAAGATTGTTTGATCATCCATAAGAGCTTTTTTAAGCAGAAAATACGAAAGCAACAATCCGAGAATAATGGAAATGGGTGAAGCTTCCAGTCCGAAATCGCCGCCCGTAAGCCATACAGGTCCGGAAAATGAAGGCGTGATCAAGCCATCGAACGATATGCCCGAAGTGGGTATGCCAAAAACAGAAGCTTGGGTGAAGTTCCACCCAAAATGAATTCCAAATGCCAGCCAGATGCGTCGGGTAAAAATAAACGCGATGCTAAGAAGTATGCCTGCTTCGGTAGCTATTGCAAAAGCCGACCACAAGGTGGCATTTTGGTTGAACAAATGTGCAGCTCCAAAAAGTAATGCATTGATCGTTAACGAAATCCAACTCCCAAAATATTCTTCCATTAATTTGAAAATGATTAATCGAAATAATAGCTCTTCGAAAAATGCTCCAAATCCAAACGTGAAAAAGCCTGAAACCAGCACACTTACTTTGTTAAACTGTACAATAGAGAAATATCCGGGAATAGCAAGTATGGCAACAACAATAATAATTAGTAACGAACCCATAAAAATACCGGCAAAAATCTCAGGCCAAACAAATGGATTTGATAGTTCATAAACGGGTCGTTTTTCGATACGCTTAACTACTATTTTGTAGATAAAAAAAAGCAGAACAAACTGAACCACCTGAAGGCCATTTTCGGCAACGGTTGCAGATAGACCGGTAAGGTTATCGAACGAAATTTGAAATAGATAGTTTATTAAACCAAGTATTGCTGTGATAATCAGAATATATAATACCAATCTTACGAAAGGATTTAAAAGAATTCGATTATAGTGCAAGTTGGAAGTGCCGGCAGGGAAAAGCTTATTGGCGTTTACAATCATACTATGGGTTTCGGTTGTTGATGCCTATCCTTCTTTGATTGGATTCGAAACCGATCTTTTTCTAAAAGTAAGTGGAATACCATCGCTGTTGGGGGTTCCAATTTCCATCAGTTCCCAATCTTTGTCGTATTCAGCGATTTTGTGCTTGATTACCTGTACTTTATCATTTGGAGGAACACCTGAGCCTTCCCAATCGATAAGTTCAACACGGTATTGCATGGTTCTTTTACGGCCGTTAATACTTACTTCGATTTCAACATTTTGTTCGGGTTCAAGCTCTGGGACAAGAATCACAATCTCTCTCATAATAATTATGTTTTAAAATATCATTAATCACCAATTTTTCATTAATTATGCCAAATAATATAAAGATTTTGAATACAGTACTTTGCGGATGTAAGTGGCGTGAAATGGCTGGGGACAGTGTTCGGTAACGTTAAGTCAAGTGTTCGGTAACGGACGCTACTTATTGATTAATAATGTAAAAACAAAAAACCCGGATTTTTCGATAAAAAATCCGGGTTTTTCAGTATTGGGCAGATTTTACTATTTTCCGCCTCTACCATGACATTGTTTGTATTTTTTTCCGCTACCACATGGGCAGGCATCATTTCTGCCTATTTTTTTTTCCACTTTTACCGGTTGGGTTTTTTGTTTTTGTTGTGTGTTGCTGTGCGATTGCGAAAGCAGATCATCACGGCTTTCCTGTAATCTTCTCCTGTCGGCACGACGTGGCATTTGGGCTTCTCTCACATTATCAGGATTCTGCAATGGCAGATTTGCTTTGAGTAGGAACGAGGTGATATCGCGGTTGGTTTTTTGAACCATTGTTTTAAACAGGCTAAATGATTCGAGCTTGTAAATCAACAGCGGATCTTTTTGTTCGTATGATGCATTTTGTACAGATTGTTTCAAATCATCCATTTCGCGCAAATGGTCTTTCCATTCTTCATCGATCAACGACAGTGAAATACTTTTTTCGATGGAAAGCGTAATCTCCCGACCCCCATTTTCGTAGGCTTTTTTCAAATTTGCAACGGCCTGACGCTGGCGTATGCCATCAGTAATAGGGATTGCAATGTTTTCGTAAGTCGATTCTTTTTCATATACATCCTTTACAACCGGGTATGCTTTTTCGGCAATAAGTTTCATTTTTGCCTGGTAGGCATCATAAACATGATCGAATAGTTTATCGACGAGTTTATCTTTTGAATCGTGCAGGAACTCATCTTTTTTAATATTAAGATTTACTGCCATATCTTTGAGTACTTCGAGGCGGAAACCATCAAAATCGCCGGCTTCAGTATAGTCGAGTACAATTTGTTCGCACAGGTCGAACATCATATTAGAGAGGTCAACACCCAATCGCTCGCCATAAAGCGCATGGCGTCGTTTTTTGTAAATAACCTCACGCTGCGAGTTCATCACATCATCATATTCCAACAATCGTTTACGAATGCCAAAGTTATTTTCTTCAACTTTTTTCTGTGCCCGTTCTATCGATTTCGAAATCATCGAATGTTGTATTACTTCACCATCATCGATACCCATGCGATCCATGATTTTCGAAATACGTCCCGATCCAAACATACGCATCAAGTCGTCTTCGAGCGAAACAAAAAACTGAGAGCTTCCCGGATCGCCCTGTCGTCCTGCACGTCCACGCAACTGCCTGTCAACACGCCTCGAATCGTGACGTTCGGTACCGATAATTGCCAAACCACCGGCATCTATTACACCAACACCCAACTTGATGTCTGTACCACGTCCGGCCATGTTGGTGGCTATTGTAACCTTTCCGGGATGCCCGGCTTCTGCAACAATATCGGCCTCTCTTTGGTGCAGTTTGGCATTGAGAATATTGTGTGGCACCTTCTTTCGGGTGAGCATTCGGCTCAAAAGTTCAGATGTTTCAACCGAAGTGGTACCAACCAGTACGGGTCTCTTTTTTTCTACAAGATCAACAATTTCATCGATCACGGCATTAAATTTTTCACGCTTGGTTTTATAAACCAGATCTTCGCGGTCGTCGCGTGTTATGGGTTTATTGGTGGGGATTACAAACACATCCAATTCGTAAATATCCCACAATTCGCCGGCTTCAGTTTCGGCAGTACCGGTCATACCAGATAATTTTTGGTACATCCTGAAATAATTCTGCAATGTAATGGTGGCGTAAGTTTGTGTTGCGGCCTCAATTTTTACATTTTCTTTGGCTTCGAGTGCCTGGTGTAAACCATCAGAATACCGGCGGCCTTCCATAATACGTCCGGTTTGTTCATCCACAATCTTCACCTTGTTTTCCATTATCACATACTCCACATCTTTTTCAAACATCGAATAGGCTCTCAGGAGTTGGTTTACAGTATGTACACGCTCCGACTTAACTGAGAAATCGGCAGTTAACTTACTTTTCTGTTCTATTATTTCGTCTTCAGTAATAGTTAATTTGTCAAGTTCAGCAAGTTCGGCTCCCAGATCGGGTAACACAAAAAAGTTGTCGTCGTTATATGATGAACTCAATAGGTCGATTCCTTTGTCGGTAAGCTCGATAGAATTGCTTTTTTCGTCGATCACAAAGTAGAGCGGATCATCGATTATGTGCATGTGTTTGCTTTGCTCCTGCATGTAAAAACTTTCAGTTTTTGTCATCAGGGTTCGTTTTCCCGATTCACTCAAAAACTTGATAAGTGCTTTGTTTTTGGGCAATCCATGGTGTGCTCTGAGCAAAAGTTCCCCACCTTTTTTTTGATCTTCATCGCTGGGGTTTTCCTTAGTTAATAATTGTTTGGCTTCCGCCAGAATTTTGGTAACAAAGTTTTTTTGCGCTGAATGTAGTTTTTGAACATTCGGCTTTAGTTCATCAAAAAGCTGATTCTCGCCCTTTGGTGTAGGCCCGGAGATGATTAGTGGTGTTCGTGCATCATCAATTAGCACCGAGTCAACCTCATCAACAATGGTGTAGTTATGTGGTCTTTGAACCAGCTCTTCGGGATTTCCTGTCATATTGTCGCGGAGGTAATCAAAGCCAAATTCGTTGTTGGTACCGTAGGTAATATCGCAATTGTAGGCGTTGCGCCTTGCCTCGGAGTTGGGTTCGTGTTTATCGATGCATTCGATGGTAAGCCCGTGAAACATATAAAGCATTCCCATCCATTCGGAGTCGCGTTTGGCGAGGTAATCGTTTACAGTAACCAAATGCACTCCTTTTCCGGTCAAAGCGTTAAGGAAAATCGGAAGTGTAGCAACCAGAGTTTTTCCTTCACCGGTAGCCATCTCGGCAATTTTTCCCTGATGCAATACAATTCCTCCAATAAGCTGCACATCGTAATGCACCATATTCCATTGAATCATGTTTCCACCTGCCATCCATTTGTTATCAAAATATGCTTTATCGCCAACAATGTTTACATTGTCCATCCTTGCCGCTAAATCACGATCCATTTGGGTAGCAGCAACTTCAATAGTTTCGTTATCAGTAAATCTTTTGGCTGTTTCCTTCATTACCGAAAAGGCTTCCGGAAGAATTTGATTAAGGATGTCCTGAGTTTTTTGATAGGTTAATTTTTCGAGTTTATCAATTTCTTCATAATACTTTTCCTTATCATCAATATTCATTTCAGGATCATTTGCGATTTGAAGTTTGATCTCTTCAATTTTATTTTTCTCGTCCTGAATATA
>JAOZRY010000111.1:6717-8208 GCA_029939965.1 Bacteroidales bacterium
ATCCGTGTACTTGACATTTTGTCAGGATTTTTGCAAAGGTAGTAGTTTTATGTGAAATTGTTCACGGATATTGGGTTAATGGAACTTTAGGTAAGGTGAAGCAGTGGAGTTGTAGAAATTCGCCATTTTAAAAACCAAGCCCTAAGCTTAACCCTTCAGGGATGAACTGGGATACGTTACCACCATGTCTCAAAATATCTCTCACTACCGACGAGTTCAAAGAAGTGTACTCGGGGTGTGTAAGCAAAAATATGGTCTCGATTTCAGGGTAAAGTTTTTTATTTACCTGGCCAATTGATCTTTCAAATTCAAAATCGGCAGAAGTTCTTAAACCTCTTAAAATGTAATTTGCACCTACCTTACGGCAGTAATCTACAGTTAAACCTTCGTAGGTGTCTATTTCAATTTTTATGTTACCGGCAAATACTGTTTTTAAAAAACCCAGACGTTGGTCGATAGTGAAGTAATTTTTTTTATCCTCATTTCTTCCAATCGAAACAATTATTTTATCAAAAAGCGGTACGGCTCTGTTGATAATATCCTCATGTCCACAGGTAATAGGGTCGAACGATCCCGGAAATATGGCAATTCTCTCCATGTTGATTTTGTTTTTGCAAATTTAATAATTATTGGCTACCTATTTTTTTCTAATCATCATAAGGCCATCCCGGAGAGGGATCAGGATATTCTCAACCCGCTCGTCGTGTTGGATGTATTTATTAAATTCGATGATCCCACGGGTTTCGGTATCCGAAGCATTTTCATTCAGCACTTTCCCATCCCAAAAGGCATTATCGGCAAGGATTACGCCACCTGAATTCAGATTGTTAAAGATTAAATGATAATAGGCTAAATAGTTTTCTTTATCAGCATCAATAAATACAAGATCGAAATTTGATTGAATGGTCGGGATAATTTCTTTGGCATTTCCGATGTGAGTAATGATTTTATTTCCCAAACCGGCTTCTTTAAAATATCTTCTTCCAATTTCTACTGATTCGGGGTTGCTGTCGATGGTGTGGATTAACCCATCCTGTGAAAGTCCGAGAGCCAGATTTATGGTTGAATAGCCTGTAAAGGTTCCAATTTCTAATATCACTTTTGGTTTTAATATAGTAGATAACATTCGCAATAATTGCCCTTGAAAATTACCGGACAACATACGAGGGTAAATTGTCTTTAAATGTGTTTCGCGGTAAAGCCTGTACAAAATATCAGATTCTGAAGAGGTATGTTTTTTAGCGTATTCTTCAAATTCAGGTAGAGTTGCATTATGTTTTTGAACTAACATCGGATATGGTTTAAAAAAAAGGTGTAAAAGTAGGGGTATTTTTTGAAGGGAGAGGGAGAGGGAGAGGGAGAGGGAGAGGGAGAGGGAGAGGTTGAGGTTGAGGTTGAGGGAGAGGTTTCGGATTGAAGGCTTATCTTATTATTCTCAAGCATTTATTAACAGCACAAAAAAATGTAATTAGTGCCTGCAAGAAAACTCCA
>JAOZRY010000716.1 GCA_029939965.1 Bacteroidales bacterium
GTAACAAAAACCAATGGTTCGATGGCCGCTTTGAGCGAACTGAAATGAGCATCTTTTACCACACCAACCACCGTGTATCGGTTTTCTGGTTCATTATCGCCTATGAAAATCTTTTTCCCAACAGAGTTTTCCCAGCCTGATTTCTTTAGTAAAGTTTCGTTGATAAGGATTGATCTTTGATCTGATAACAAATTATTATAAAAACCCCGCCCCTCGATTATATCCATACCAAGAGTTTCAAAATATCCTTCATCGGCTGAAATAATACCTATAACCCATTGCAAATTCCCAAATGCATCCTCCGGCGAACACCCCCACTTGCCCGGTTGCGTTCCGGGATAATTGGATGTAACTGAAACTGAATTTATATTGGGAATCGAAAGAATTTTACTTTTTAATAATGTCCTGTTAACGTTACTATCGGAGTCCCGGAGTGGTACAACAATCACCTGCTCCTTTTCAAAACCCAGCCGCATATTTTTTAGATAATTAAATTGCCTTATAATTACTGTGGTGCAAATAATGAGCACCACCGAAATAAAAAACTGGAACAGAACAAGTATATTTCTAAGAAATTGCTTTGCATTGCGGGTATTTAAATGCCCTTTGAGTACGCTAATGGGTTGAAAAGACGACAGGTAAAATGCCGGATAAATACCTGCCAGAACTCCAACAAAAATGGCAAAACCTACCAATAGAAAAATTACCGGCCAGTTTTGGGGTTGAAACAGAATCAAATTTTTATTGGTAAGCTCATTAAACCAGGGGATTGAGAATTCGATTAGAAGCAACGATACAGCAAGTGCTATAAAGGCCAGCATGAGCGATTCGCCTAAAAACTGAATAATGAGGTCGCTTTTATCGGCACCTAAGGTTTTACGCATCCCTACCTCCTTGGCTCGTTTAGCCGATCGGGCTGTGGTAAGATTCACGAAATTGATACAAGCGATGATGAGCAGAAAAAAAGCAATTGCAGAAAAAATTAAAACATAACTAATATCCCCGTTAGATTCTATCTCACCCAGTAAATGTGAATATAGATGAATATCGCAGAGCTGCTGAAAGTATGGTTTAAATTCGATTCCTCTTTGTGCCAGAGTGTCGATATTTTCGCCCATATTATGCGCTATAAAACCGGGGAGTTTTTGCTCAACACTTTCCGGATCGGATTCAGAAGCAAGTTTTACATAGGTTAAAAAGTTGAGAGACCCCCATGTATCAAGTCGTTCGGAAAAAGGAAAATCTTCAAGGGTATTAAAAGATGCAATAAGATTGAAATTTATATGGCTATGATCAGGAGCATCCTCTACCACTCCGGTAACCATAAAATTGTAACGCTCGTTAAACCGGATTACCTTCCCCAGGGGATTGATATTTCTAAAATATTTTTTTGCTGTCGATTCTGTTAACACCATCGAATATTTCCGGGTCAATGCAGTTTTCGGATTCCCATGAATAAACCTGAAAGAGAAAATACTAAAAAAACCAGTATCGGCATAAATGAGGTTGTCTTCATAAAATTTATGCTCTTTGTGAGTAATTAATACTGATTCATTTTCAACCTCAAGTCGAGTGGCATCAATCACTTCAGGAAATGATGCCTCCATTGCCGGAGCCAGTGGCCCGGCCGAAACTGCCACATCCAAAAAATCATCCATTATGCGAGCCTCAAAAGCCACACGGTAAATATCCTTTGCATCTTTGTGAAAATGATCATAACTCACTTCATCGCCAACAAAAAGCATAATGAGAATGAACCCGGCCATACCCACAGCAAGACCCAAAATGTTTATCAGCGAATAAACCTTTTGCCTGTTCAGGTTACGTAAAGCTATTTTCAGGTAGTTATGGAGCATCCGGAAATATTAATGATTTATTGGGTGTAAAGTTAATCGTTATTGGGTTAATAGTGGTTCATTTTTCGGCCTGCCGCTAAGTGAAGTGTATCGAAGTTATTGGTAGCTAATAATACTTTGTTTGTTACCAATCGGTTTTAACAACCCGATTGGTAACTACTTAGTGTTTGTCCATAAAGTCAGCAATTTTCCATAGCCCGGTTCTTCATGGTTGGGATTATGAGTTTGATACAAAACTCCCTCGCCTCTTTGTAGGAAATGCCTTCGGCATTTCCTACAAAGAGGCGAGGGTTATTCATCCTTTCAATCCAATCCACAGGTTAAAACCTGGGGCTATGGAAA
>JAOZRY010000717.1 GCA_029939965.1 Bacteroidales bacterium
ATTTGAGACAAAACCCCCGATTTACGGGTCAAATAATGTGAGACTTAGCACATAAATCTCAATTTGGTATCGATTTTAGAAAATAATTTTATCAGGATTTTTGGTTCATCCGGCTGAAGCGTACTTTTCCTTGACAAGATCAAGAATATGGGGTCGTGAAAGGCAAAAGGGGGCTTAGGGTGAAATTAATTATTTGACTTTATTCGCGATATGCTTTAAGCAACATAAGAATTTCAACATCTAAAATAAATTTAAAGGCATATCATTGGCAAAACCACCATCTTATGTTCGCGAAGTAAATACTGCTTTTGAATATCTATTAGCCGAGTACTGCAGCGAAAGCTCCGATATTGCCGAGTCCATCGCTCAAATTTGTGATCACGATCAGAAGGTAGACTCAAAATTTAACATTAAAGAAGAGGAAAAGGTCGTTGCTTCTTTTTTAAAAAAGCCATGCCCATGTTCGCAAAACTGCCAAAAGTTGCTCAAGCATGATGAAATAATCAGCCACCGGGCATTTTTACGATCTTTGGAAAAAAAGGAGAAAAACCACATTCTCCTTGTACAACTAAAATCTCTGCTCTTCCATTCAGAATATTCGATCTCAGCTCGTTCACAAAAAAGTCGAAAGAGAAAAAAATTTGACTACCGCATTAGTATAGATCGACCAGTGTGCAAAACTGTTTTTCTGTTTTATTATGGAGAAACGTCAAAGAGATTAGACCGGCTTAAGAGCTATGTGAGTGGAAAAACTATAGGCATGCCAATTCACGGCAATTCTGGGCGTACACCCACGAATGCATACAATATAGCTGACAAAGAAACAGTAAAATCATTTATAATAAATTTTACAGCTATTCACGGGTTACCAGATCCTGGCCGCGATGTAAGGAAGGGAAAAGGTCGTTTGAGAATTCTTTTACCTTCAATCATGAGCTACAATTCAGTGCATCATCAATATGCAATCAGCATTGAAGCTTCAGGAAAAAATCCCATTGCCTATCGTACTTTTATAAAGATTTGGCAGGAAAATTTCCCACATGTCAAATTTAACGATCCCCGAAGTGACCTCTGCATGACGTGTGAAGACTTTAAAAAACGATTAAATCAAGTTGCTGCAGCATTAGATGAGAATAAAGAAAAAAAACAAGCACAAATATATAAGGAGGCTCTTGACCATTTGAAACACGTCAAGAAGGAAAGACTTTTCTATAAGGCTAATGCAAAAGTTGCAAATGAAAATTATAGAAAACTTGTTTCAGAACGAGCCCACTCAACCCCTTGCAGACCCAATTCAAAAAACATCATGTCGCATTATTCGTGGGACTTCGCACAACAACTGCATTACCCTTTTGAAGACCAACAAGTTGGGCCAATTTTTTTTAAAACTCCAAGAAGAGCACAGCTTTTCGGGGTATGTAACGAAGGAATTCCACGCCAATATAACTATTTAATTGATGAAGAACATTTTCTTGAAAAAAATGCAAATACTGTCATTTCCCTTTTGGATCACTTTTTTGCTAATTATGGTTTGGGCGAAAAGTGGGTGCATCTCACTGCGGATAATTGTGTAGGTCAAAATAAAAACAATGCATTGCTCCAATATCTAATGTATCGTGTACTTACAGGGCTTCACGACAAAATAGAATTATCATTTCTTATTGTGGGGCATACAAAATTTTCGCCCGATGGTTATTTCGGTTTAATAAAACGTCATTACCGAAGATCTCAAGTATATACTTATGACCAACTATCAGATATTGTGGAATCATCTTCAAAGAATGGTCACAACGTTTGCGCACGCGTCTCGAAAAGTATAGTTTCCCCAGTTATTTATAGAGATTGGAGTTCATGGCTATCGCAATATTTTTCAAAACTAAAAGGGATTTCGGTTTATCAACACTTTAGATTCGAGAAAAATAATCCATCAGTTCTGATCGTCAAAGAACGAAAAAATAGCGAAAAAGTAGAAATCGATTTAATAAAGAAAAAATTTCCTTTTAGTAAAGATCAACCTCCTATAAAATTACCGAAAAAAATACTACCAACTGGTCTTTCGCTAAAACGACAATGGTACTTATATGATCAAATCCGACGTCATATCCCATATGAAAGTGATAAAAATAAAACTTGCCCATTACCCAAAACACCTAAAACAGAAATCATAGATTAGCAGAATAGCATTTC
>JAOZRY010000718.1 GCA_029939965.1 Bacteroidales bacterium
AATCATTCTATCATTGAATCATTCTATCATTGAATCATTCTATCATTGAATCATTCTATCATTGAATCATTAAATCATTTTAGCATTGAATCATTTTATCATTGAATCATTTTATCATTGAATCATTTTATCATTGAATCATTTTAGCATTGAACCATTTTTTTATGTCCCACAAAATTCGCAGTAGAACCAAAAAAGATAATAGCAACAATTTGTAGCCTTTCCTTCCAAATCGCCTGTGTTTCATTCTTGTCAATTTATCTAAAAATAAATCCATTCTTTAAAGGATCATCCGGATCAAACCAAAACTCATTTTTTCCGGTGATGAATGTAGTGCCGGTAATCTCCGGAATAACTGCGTTGTACGAGCCAAAAGTTGTTTCGCTAATTATTTTTACATCCATGGTTGTCCCCAAAATGCTTTCGATAGTAATTATTTTATTAAGCCTCAGCACATTGTTTGCATGATGAATTGCTGCTCTGCCACTTACCCCTGATTCGGTTGAAGAACGGTTAACTTCTCCATCAGCAAAAATGCAAACATTGCGGGTTGTTGGATTTGAATTATTGAAAGAAACAATTTTCTACCACTCAAGATCAATATAGGCCTCATTACTTCCTTCTCCTTTTGTTTTATTATCAAATCCTTTAACGCTAATGTTTTGAATATCAACATCGGCAGTAACTTTTATTGTTAGTGCCCGTGGAATAATATAATTTGGAATAGCCGACTCATCCAGAGTAATTGTTAATACATTGCCTGTTAGTTGTTGGTTGTAAATTACTTTATCGCGAACATGCAAATATTTGGTCAATTCGTTCATGGAAGGCATCCAGAGTTCATCGGCATAAGTAGCTTCCAAATAATCAACGAAAGCCTTAAAATTAAAATAATCTAAATGGTAAAATCCATGACTATAAAATCTTTCGGCTTTATGACCAGACTCGGCCATAAGTGCATCAACTTTGGTTTTCATTGCATCTAACGTTGCATCATCTAACCTGTATCTGCCCACAACATGAGTGGTTGTAAATAAACTGTGATCTACTTCAAGGTCGTAACGCGAAGGGGAACTACCTGAACCATTTACACTATATAATGCCCCTGAATCGAACCACCCTAAATTCCATGCCGTTAAGTTAAAAACATGTCCACCGCCCATGACATTTGTTAATGGAATGTGTTCTATTCCAAACTCAGCCTCAACAAATGCCTGATAAAGTTGAGAAACCTCATATAGCACTTCATCCGTCATTCCGGTAAGATTACCATAATATTCATGCGATGACACCCCAAAACCTTTATCGAAGAGAGCCTCGTATTCGCTCATGTTTAATTTTCCTCCCATTCCGTACCACCAATTCGGCCCTCCAACTTGCGTGTAAACCCACGATGCTACCTGTCCTTTCATAGTAATTTGTCCTCCAAAACCATCGTTCAAAAATCTACCCGGACTGGTATATCCAGGTTCAAGATATGGCACACCCCCCGAAAAAAGCGGCAAAATCGAATGATAAATATCTCTCATATTATCGTCTTGCTCATAAGTTAACACGTGCTGTTTGCCATATCGCACCATACAACTCGAAATTTCAATATCGGAAGGTGGAGACGAAAATGTGATCATGATTCTGTAAGGATTCAGGGCATTGGCAACAATATTACCAAGTGTATCAACAGTTATTTCATATTCGTTTCCATGCTCATCAACCAGCGTTAGCGCATTGGCACAATCAGCATTATTGGCGTTGTTGGCTCTATGAGCATAAGGTACACTTAGGAATTGCGAAACACCATTGCTAACAAAATTATCACCACCTTCGATGTCGGTGGCAACTTCAAAATAATATTCCGATTCGCCCCAGTTAATTTCAGAAAACTCTCCTGTTTGTGCCGTTCCGTTGCCGATTATTATATTTACCAAACCAACAGAGTTGGTGGCAATATTATAAATTTCGGAATAAACAATTTCTCCATCGGGAGCTTGTGCAAGGATGGAGATTTGCAGCGCAATTTCGGTATTGGCAATAACATTACCCCCGCCATCGCGAATAATTGCCTGATAGTTAATGCCGTTAGGAAATTGGGCATAGATTGCTGAAAATGATGCAATAATTAATAGTACTAATAAGATGTTTTTTTTCATAATAAGATGTTAGAAGATAGATGTTAGAAGATAGATGTT
>JAOZRY010000719.1 GCA_029939965.1 Bacteroidales bacterium
CTACTTCTCTTGTTTTCTGAAGTTTTTCTTCATGGCTACCTTGAAAGCTTGATGGGTCTGGAAATCCTACATGAATCCTTTGTCCTCCTCCTGGGAAAAGTGGGCAACGCTCTGCTTGTGTTTCATCGCAAACTGTAAATATATAATCGAAGTTTTTTCCAGAATCTAATAAACTTTGAACACTTTGGGTTTTATTCCCAGAAATATCAATATCAATTTCTTTCATAACTTCTACAACCACAGAATTAAGACTACCCGGTTCAATCCCTGCACTTTCTACATCAAATCTGTCATCAGCCATTTGTTTAAGAAAAGCCTCCGCCATCTGACTTCGAGCAGAATTATGAATACATACAAATAAAACATTTTTCTTATTCATTTTGTCCTTTATCATTTTTTATCTTAAACGGACAGCACGTTCCTGCCCTATTTTTATTTCTTGCTGATAAAAAGCATAGCAACAACAGTCCCATTATGATTATTATAATTTGTTTAAACTTTTTCATGAGTAAACCAATGTTGTGTTCTTAAACAGAATTTTACTAACATTAGCATTACTGGAACTTCGATCAAAACTCCAATAACCGTTGCTAATGCCGCTCCTGATGAAAGTCCAAACAACATTGTTGCTGTTGCAATCGCAACCTCAAAATGATTACTTGCTCCAATCATTGCTGACGGTGCCGCATCTTCATAACTTAATTTTAACTTTTTTGCCATCCAATAAGTAATTGCAAAAATAAGTATTGTCTGGATAAACAATGGTACTGCAATCCAAAGAATGGTTAATGGTTGCGCTAAAATTATTTCTCCTTTGAATGAAAACAATAATACTAATGTTAGAAGTAGTGCTGTTATCGAAACAGGTGCAAGAACGTGCAGGAATTTCTCGTTAAACCACTCAAGTCCTTTATGTGATATTATCCATTTCCTTGATAGATATCCTGCTAGTAGAGGTAATGCTACATAAATCGCTATTGATAATAGCAACGCTTCCCATGGCACAGGCATTCTTCCAACACCTAGAAGAAACCCTCCAAGTATTCCATATAGTAAAAGCATAGTTAATGAGTTAATTGCAACCATTACTAAAGTATGCCCATCATTTCCTTTTGATAAAAATCCCCAGACTAGAACCATTGCTGTGCAAGGAGCAATACCAAGAAGAATACATCCTGCAAAATAACTTCTCCATAGGGGAACTTGCAACATTTTCAATCCTTCATGCATCACAACTTGCCCTGCTCCATGAATTGAGCCTACTGCCCAATCTATTGCTCCTGGTGGTAGTTTTACAAAATCTACCGCTTCCGCACCAATAAATCCTTTAAATAAAACCCCTAAAAATAAAAAAGCAATTCCATACATCGTGAACGGTTTTATTAACCAATTTACAACTAAAGTTAACGCAACAGGCTTTGGTGATTTTCCAGCTTTGATAACTTCTGTAAAATCAATTTTTACCATGATGGGATACATCATAAAAAACAAACAAATAGCAATCGGAATTGACACAACAGGAGCCCCGTTAATATTAATCGAAAAGCTATCAAGAGTTTTTGCTAGTTCTGGTGCAAATTTTCCAAGAAGTATTCCTGCGACTATGCACAATCCCACCCAAACTGTGAGATATCGCTCGAAGATGCTTTTCATCTTTCGATCATCAGTGTTACATTTTTGATTATTCATTTATCTCTCCCTCTTTTACATTCTTAGCATTGGAATTAAGTATGACCATATATAATAAATCCCAACAATGATAAAAATCGTTCCTGTTATTTTTCTTGTCCAGTATTCAATCTTTGCTGTTTTGTGAAACCATTTCGAAAATGACTTAACTCCAAACACTATCCCTAAAGCAAATATTGCGACAGGAATACCAGTGCCTATCCCATATATGAATGGATGAATTATTCCTAACTTACTGTTAAGTGCTAGTGGAATTAAACTACCAAAAAATAAAGCAGCTGCAATCGGGCAAAACGATAATGCAAAAAGCATTCCTAAAAGAAATGCTCCCATTACGCCTGAGTCAGCTAATTTATTTTGTTTCTCTTGAGATATTGATAGTGAAAATGATTTTAATTTTATGATATCAAATAAGAATAATCCGACCAATATTAAGATTGGTCCGATGAATTTGTTCATGTAAGTTTGAAGGAAAGTTGCAATTGAAGGAACGCTCT
>JAOZRY010000112.1:0-5063 GCA_029939965.1 Bacteroidales bacterium
ACCTCCGGCAATCGAAATGCAGTATATGAGAGTTTGAAGCAATCCCGGAGTTGATAACTGGAAGGGCTGTTAGGAACAGAGGCCACCAGAACCGGACTAATCTACTCAATACATGGCCTGAAATGATGGTGCTGCAATAGTGGTTCTGGTGCTGATGGTGTGGCAAACCTCCGGCAATCGAAATGCAGTATATGAGAGTTTGAAGCAATCCCGGAGTTGATGGGTTTTTTGTGGTTTTGTGGCTGTTTATGATACCCGGTTTCTACCTAAACATGTTAAAATCTGAAAATCAATAGAGTAGTTTAGTTTACGGTAAACTAAACTTTGTTATTTCATGTTGTTAAGCCGTTTTTTATACTCCTTTAATTTTTCTTTGTCCGTTTCCCGGATTAACGTTAGATGACCACCGCCCAACCTAATTAGTTTTTTATTATATTCTTTTAACTGGTGTGCTTTGGTTGGCGGTTTGGGTTGGAACTCCTTTATATGCAATATTCCTTTTTGCAAGTCCAGTAAAATCTCATTGATTAACTGATTAATGAATAAGTTAACTATTATTGAACAATCCCGGAATGATACTTTTTGTGTTTTTGCTATTTGCCCAACCGTTTGACCTGATAGGTAGCTGTTAAATATTTCGGTGTATTTTTTTGAAACAAAATACAATCTTTCATTAACAATTGTTTTTATGTAGTATTTAGTAAGTGTATTATTGAGCTTAAATTTATTTGGCACTTCAAAATAACAACGTATTGCCGTCAATAGGCCGGGTTTATTTATCCTTACATCAATATCCGGCGAAAATTTGCGGCTGTACCTGATATTATCAATATCTAAATTCGTTTTGTTTCCATCAATATACATTATTTGCCCGGTTCTGATGGGTTCACCTTTAAAAGTGTGAATCATTAATTTGGGTAAAGAATGCTTTTTGCTATTTATGCTAACATTATTCCTTTGGCAAGGTGTAAGATATTTTGATTTTCTGATGTTGTACAGTTTCCCGGATTTATTTACATACAAATCCCGGTGTCCTTTAACGGCCTTAAAACCTGATTGTTTTAGCTCTGTTATTATTTTGTTTCGTTGTACCTTATCCATTGAGAATTTATTTTAATGGTCAATATTCATTTTAAAGCTCCCTAAGCCTTCTTATTGTCTTTTGTTCGCTTTATATACCGCCACACTGTTACACGGCTAATTTTAAGTATTTCGGCTATTTCCGCGTAAGATTTGCCGCTTTGGTGTAACTCACTTGCTCTAATCTTAATGTTAGTTGTATTTTTTAACTCTGTCCATTTACCGGCGGCCTGCCATTTTTCCAACGTTCGCGGCGGACAACCATTTATTAATTTTCCTATTTCATTAAAATTTAAACCCATTAAGTAATAACGCCGGGCGTTATCCTTATCGCTGTCAGTGTATCGGTTACGGTGTGCGGTCTTTTTGTTTTTCTTTTTTACTGTCATTGTAGTTTGTTTGGGTATTTATGAAGGTATGGTACTTTTAGTATTACTAAGATGGTAGAAGGGCGGCGCAATTAAAGGGGGTGTTATAAGGGTACATTTAGCAGGTTTTTTTAAACAGTAGCCCCCTTTGGTTAATCTTGTTAGGTAGCCACCTGCATTGTTAGTTATTGCAAGCGAAATGATAGCTTTTGGGTTACTTTGTGTATGATAGCCCGGCAAAGATACCCTTAACACTTTTGATTGAGGGCTTTTAGCGTACTTCTTGAAATGCAAAGGCATATATGTACAGTTCTGAACTAAAACAGGTGCATTTTTACATTTTCCGGCAAAATTGAATTTATCAACTATTTGAATGGTTTCTATTACTGTTTTTGCTTCAATCGGTTTCATGTTTTCGCCTATCTGTTAATTTATTTTGTTTTCCGGCAAATTTTTATATCTACCTCACTAACATATATTGTTATTGTACATATTTGGCCTACCTGTTTTGAGCCTAAAAAGTGAGTTCCGGATAGTGTAGTACGAGTTACCGTAACTGCTGTTTTTGGGGTTACGGCTACCTATACGCACCGTTGTTTTACCCATAGTTCCGGCCTTTTTTTGGCTTATTATCTGTTTTGCTCTGTTTTGGCTGCATTTTTTTACCTATTTTTACCTATTCTTTACTTTTTGCCCGCTCAAAATGGGGTAGTGAAATACCATAAATTTATGGTATTTTGTTACATTCCACTTAATTTACTGGTTAACAACCCTTTAAGTTCTTTTGCCGGTGGCATTTCAATCATTTCTACTTTTATCCCTTTTGCTTCAATTTCTTTAATTTGCTTCATTAAATATTCATATTGCCCTCTTGTAATTACTCCATTTTTAAACAGTCGTTTCCGTTCGGCTCTCACTTCGTTAGTGCCATATTTACTTATTTCGTTAATCATTTCCAGCCGCTTCGATGACATGCCTTTTGTTTTTGCCGGATGTTTTTTGTAATGCAATTCTTTAACAAACCTTTGGATAAACTCGGATTTGATAGTTTGTTGGTAATCTGTATCAAACAACCTACAGAACATTATTTGCTCAATAGGCCTATGATTATCCTTTTCGGCTCTCAAAACATTGTCCGGGATTGCTTCGCGTTTCTTTTCGTCCTTTGTTTTGCTTCGCGCTTCATGGGTTTTGTTGTAAAAGATGTAAACTATTCGCTTTGTCCTGTCTTTATGGGTGCTGTACTGCTGATACTCCTTAAAATGAACATCTTCAATTATTCGCATCCGGCGGCCTTTTACCTCTATCCTATCCAGTTCCTTCATGTATCCGTCCGGGTTGGTTGTGGTAGTTACATTTATTCCTACTTCATATTTCTTCACCACAGCCATATCCAAATTAATTAATATCAATTTTTTGAAATGCCTGTATGCTTCATTGGCCTGATTAAAGTTAAAATCATTATAATTATGTAAGCCTTTGCCACTAATAGCATTGTAATATTTGTGCAATGAAAAAGACAGGGCAACATATCCCGGATTATTCATGTTTGGCAGTACGCATCTTATGTAAATACCTTTGTTTTGCTTCAATGTTTCATACCCTCTATTGTGCAAAATCCCTTTCTTTTCATCTTTAATAAATAGCCCGAACCGGTCGCAAAAACTTATTCGTTCGCTTTCATTCTCAAATGGATAAGGCGTTACAAGCCTTATGTTATCATACATTCACTATTTCTTTTTTGTGGGCTTTGGCTTGTGTGCTTGCAATATACACAAATCAAACCTTGCTGTTTTTAAATCAATATGTTTATACATCCTTTGTATTATAGTGAGGGTTTCGGCTTTGCTGTATCCTGTATCCATGTAGCAAACATAATCTGTTAACCTGTCAAGTGTTATCACATGTTTACCAATCATATTAGCGTTTCCAATAATTTCGCCTTTTAATTCGATTTGGTAGCCGTTACCAATAATGTATTTTTTAGGATTATGCAAACGAAGGGTTGTAAATACCTTATTTGTTAATTTGCCATTCCAATTATACGTAAATTTAATTATATCTTTTTTCATGCCGATACTGTTTTTTAAAGATTAAGCCGCCCAAATATTGGGCGGCTTCTTGATATTTACCATTAATCAAACTAATCATGTTTTTATAAACACCACTATCATTTTAAAATGTGTGTTTTAGCTTGTTTCTGCTTCCCACGGCCTTTCCCTTGTTTTATCCCATTCATCGCCGTTTAATGCTACATACTTTATAGGGATTGAAACATATTCATCAATCCTATCGGGGTCATCATATATATTTACCTCAATAGTGGTGGCCTCTTCATTTCTTGGTATTCGTGCGATTACTATTGTGCCATCCAAATCAATGTCTTTGTATGGCCAATGATGGTTTGCTATTAGCCATTTTGTAGCACCTTTTTCAAGCTCAACCGGGATTAATTGTTCTATTCCTGATGAAAGGGTGAAATTGGGGTCGCTTACTAAATATTGATGTGTTTTAACAATCCTTTCTATCAACCTGGTTTTTAAACCCTTGTTACTTCCCGGTTTAATATTGTTGCTTCCTAATATGCCGTTGTTGCTTTTTGCGGTTTGAGTTAATTCAATTTCTTTTTTCAATTTTGGAGGAAGCGTGCCTGTAAAATTGGTGTGCATTTTTATATTATTCATTAATATACCCTCCCTGTTTTAATGGCTGTGTAATTCGGGGCAAATTGTTTGATCATGCTATTGTAATTTAAATACTTTTCCATCCTACCGGTTGCTGGATCTATCAACTCCTTTTTGAGTAATATCTCCCAACTCCTTTTAATGGAAAGTATATGCCCTGCTCGTTCCTCTTCCTCTGGGGTTTCTGCGTAAATGGTCGCTCCTTCCTTTGCCTTTTCTCCATAACTTGCGTAACATGAGATTTTTCCGGATTTTAGGTTTACATATTCGATTGGGATTTGGGAGTTGTGCAGGGCAACCACTTCATCAAATATTCTTTGCCGCTCTTGGATGATTGCGCTAATGTCTGGTACATCGAGCATGTCAAGTGCTTTATCCTTTTTTATTCTCATGCCAAACAAAGTAGCATCCTTTGTGTTTTTGTTGGCTAATTTGTCAAAGGCTAATTCTTTCAATTGTTTTAATGAGCCTGTTAATACGGTTGGCAGTTCATTTGTTTTTAATTCCGTGCCGGTTAACTCCTTCCAAAGGTTTACAACGTCTTGCAACACTTCAACATGTGTTTCCGCTGCTAACATTTGGTTGGTGTACGCTTCTTTGTTAAAGAAAATTACTGTTTTTCCTGTTTTTTCTGTCATCTTTAATTAAATTATATGGTTTGTGTTAATGAAAATAATTTCACTACTTTTGCGGTGAAATTGTTAGTTGTACCATGCTGATAGTTTTAAAGGTCATAAAAGGCAGCCCCGGTAAATCGGGACTGCCTTTTTATTTTACACTACTCCATCCCTTATAAGCTCTTCTAAATGTTCACGGCGTACATAGTTTTTAGTGTATTTGGTTTTATCAATTTTCACCACCTCAAATACTCCGTTGGCCATATAACGCTCAAAAGTAGTCCTGCCAATTTTTAGCATTTCGCAAACCTCCC
>JAOZRY010000112.1:5163-8104 GCA_029939965.1 Bacteroidales bacterium
GTTAATAAAAATGTTTGTTTGTTATCTTGGTTACACTACAAAACAGGTGTTAGTTAAATCGGGTGCGAACCGTGAGCGGTTGCCCTGTACCATGTATTGTAGGTCTATTTTTCCGTTAAAGGTGCAGTTAAATAGTTCGGCCTTGCTAATTGTGCAGCTTTCGGATTTTATGCCCTTAATTTCGGTAAACAGTGTATTGAATGTGTATAGTCTCATTTTGCCATTTGGAAACCTAATTAGTTTCGCGGTGCTGTGTTGTGAAAGTACTTCCATGCTTCTAAATTTTTAAAGGTAAATTACTAATGTAGTGGGCTTGTGCCTTCGCCATATTTTTCGCGGCTGCGATCTATCCGGGCGGCTAATTGTGCCGGGTGTCCTTCACTCATAGCCCTTTTAAGAGCTTGTAAGGTTTCCTGTTCTTTGGCTTTATACTCGGTTAAATATTCGGCGGTGGCCTGTATTATCTCTAACCGTTTCCTTGTTTTATTACCTAACAATGTTCGATTTACTACTGAATACTCTATACCCGTTCTTTTTGAAATTTCGAGTATTGCGCCATAAGGCAACGCCTGTTTTACTGCTTGTAAGTTCATGTCTTTACTTTTGTTTATTAATGATTTTCGGCAAAGATATGTTTTTGCGGAATACCTTTTGCAACTTTTGCGGAATTAATTTTGCAACATTTTTGTTAAAAAATAAGAGTGTCGCTCCAACACTCTTATTTACTGCATTTTAAATGCCCAATATTCCTTCAATATCTATTAATTCATCTAATGCTTTGAGTGTCCTAAATATATTATTTTCTGTTAGCATTTTTCTATATTCAAGATATTTAATAACGTTATTCTTTACCGTCTCAATCCCGTTATCGTGAATGTAGTCGAAAAATATTAACCTTTGATTGCCTGATTTAACATACTTTTTATCAATATCAAATGGAATGTCGGTAAATCCTAAATTTGCTTCAATGCCATATTTACAATACTGGTAGTATTCTGTGAATTCCTTTTCAATACTGCTTTTTGTGAAATATAAAACCTCATTGATTTTATTAAAATCTGTATCAATAAACAATTCAGGGTAAACACTTTTTACATTATTTGGGAATTCGATTTTTTTATATTCACTTTCCAATAATTCCATGTACTTATCATTTAGAATTTCATTTAATGGTTTTAAATATTTAATAATAAGGCTTTGCGGAAACTCCTTTAAATCATGTCTGCTTTCTAAATATGTGTATATTCTTATTAGTGCTGCCTTTTCGTTGTTTAATTCATCAATGATTATTTCATTTTCTAATGCTGATGCCTTTAAATACCCATCATTAAACCATTCTAAACAAGGGCTTTTAAATCTAAAATTCAATCTACTTATGATGACCTGTACATATATTGGGTACAACTTATATTTTCCTTGTGTTCTTGGCTTTAGATTCGTATTCAAATAATGCTTTACTGTAATTTTTCCCATGATAGTAAATTTTAAAAGTCAGGCGCAAAGATAAAAATCCAAATTAGGAATATGAAACCTTTTGCAGTTCCTTTAATATGGTTATGTTCATTACCTTACTGTAAATTTGTGTTGTTTCTAATCGCTTATGGCCTAATAACGATTGTATTGTACTTACACTTACCTCGTTATGTAGTAATAATGTAGCGTTGGTATGTCGGGCTACATGAAAGGTAATGTGTTTTTTAATTCCTGTTAGCTCTATAACCTTTTTAAGTTGGTAGTTTGCTTTATCATTCCGTTGGTATGGAAATACACTATGTTCTTTGTGTTTTCCGGCGTATTGGCGAAATATTTTTAATCCCTTACCCTCAAATATTACCGAAATAGGGATACTGACTTTTATTTTTGTTTTTTTCATTATTATTTTTAACCATTCAATATTGCCCATTGTTTCCACGCAATCCGGTTTTAATTCTGCCATATCGCTATATCTTAACCCTGTATAAACAGCAAATAAAAATTTATCCTTAACTAATTGTAATGTTGGTTTATCCTTTGGAATTTCGGTATTTTCAAATATTTTAAGTTCATCCGGCGTTAAGTGTTCCCTGATTGTGGTTATTTTCTTTACAATTCCTTTTAGTGGTTCTTTTCCAAATGGATACAGGTTGGCATCATACAACCCGCTTTCCATAGCTTGTCTTAAATACTTTCGTAAAATTGCAAAGTGTTTAACTATGGTATTAGGATGCAAGCCTTTTGTATTTCTCAAATATTCCTCAAATCCTATAAGTCGCTCGGCTGTTACACTCTCAAAATTAATATTAGGGCTGTATCTTTCTAAATGTCCGAATGTTGCCTGATGTAATATTTTTGTTTGCCGTGATAATTTTTCTGTTTTTTGATGAAAGTAACTAATAAAATTTGTTGCGTGATTATCTTTACTTTGTTCCGTTAAAAACTGCAATGTAAAAGGCTTGCTGCTTTGCCTTTGTTTTAGTTCTATGTTTTCTAATTTGGTGATGTAATCCCGGATTTGTATGTTTAACCGGATGCCGTTTGGATGGTTTCCTTTAATTTTGCGGCGTTTATTATCCCATTGGTCGGGCGCAATGTAAATACCTGTTGTAAAGTATTTTTTCTTTCTCCTGTAATATGCCTCAATTTGAATTAAGGCAGTACCGTTTTTGCGTAAACGGTTTTTCCGATTATAAACCGGTGTAAACTGTACTTTATCCATGCTAATAAATTTAAAAAGGTCGCCACAAAACTACATTTTTTTTTGTAGTTCCATGTAATGGGTAGAAATAGGGTAGCATATTTGAGGGAAAAGTTGGTTACTTATTTTTTTGTATTTTCTGCTATCTTATTGTTTTTTACCTTTTTAGTTAATTTCCACAAATATTTTTACCCGGCTTTTACCATAAATTTAGTATTGCAAGAACTCAACCCATACCGGGTTGTAGAGCAGTCATCAAATTAATTA
>JAOZRY010000720.1 GCA_029939965.1 Bacteroidales bacterium
TGTAAATTGAAACAAAAAAGTTCAGACTTCGTCAGTTTCGCTTAATCAAGGCGTAGATTTATTTTTATACCACAATTTACTACTTGTAAATGAGGATATAAAAATAAAGCTACAACGCAGAGTAAGTAGAAACTAACGATGTCTGAAGTTGGAAATAAATAATAATAAAAAACAGAATCATGATTATACGACTTTCATGGAGAAACATCTGGCGAAATAAAATCAGGAGCCTTGTGGTAATATTTGCCATCGCCATTGGACTTACCGGCGGAATTTTTGTAACCGGAATGATGAATGGAATGGTGGCACAGCAAACCAATAATGCCATCAAAAACGAAATTTCGGATATACAAATTCACAATCCTGATTTTCTGGAAAATAATAGCCCTAAATTTTTGATTGATGATGTGGATAAGAAAATAAAAATCATCAAATCAGAACCTTTGGTTACTGAAGCCTCATACCGCACCAAAAGCACTGCTATGGCAACCACTGCAACAAAAGGCTCCGGCATTACCATTTTTGGCATCATTCCATCGATGGAGAAAAAAGTAACATCTATACACGATAATATTGTTAAAGGAGATTACTTTGAAACCATAACCAAAAGCCAGCCGATAGTTGTGGGCGAAAAACTGGCACACAAGCTAAGTGCTGATGTTGGGAAAAAGATTGTGGTAACCGCTCAGGCACTTAATGGAGAAATGAGTTGGTCGCTATTCAGGGTGGTCGGGATTTTTAAAACCAACGATACCCGCTTCGATGAGATGAACGTATTCGTTAAAAAGACCGACCTCGATAAAGCCCTTGGAATTGATTTAAATCAGGCCAACGAAATCGCCATCCGTACTGTTAATCAAAATGATGCTATTGCGGTTACCAAAAACATCCAAGCCAATTTTCCGAAACTGAGCATACAATCCTGGCGCGAAATCAAGCCATCACTTATTGTGATGATGACCATGATGGATCAGTTTGGATACTGGCTGATGATAATTATTTTGTTTGCATTAATTTTTGGTATCATCAATACTATGCTAATGGTAATCATGGAACGAAAAAAAGAGATCGGAATGCTCATGTCGGTGGGCATGAACAAAAAGAGGGTTTTTTGGATGATCATGTTAGAAACCACAATGCTTTCGATGGTAGGAGCAGCTACGGGACTTGCAATAAGTATTAGCCTGATGGAACTGTTTGGTTTCACCGGAATCAATTTTGCTTCGTGGGCTGAAGGGATGGAGGCAATGGGTTACAGTTCGTTTGTGTATCCATTTGTTACCACCGATTTTTATGTTACTGTAACTATCCTCGTTATCATCACAGCCCTCATAGCCTCCATCTGGCCAACCCGAAAGGCATTAAAACTTAACCCAGCCGAAGCAGTGCGGGCAGACTAATTGAGCAATGAATATTGAATAATGAATATTGAATAATTGATAATGGATAATTGATAATGAATATTTTCAACATCTAAAGTCTAAATTCTAACATCTAACTTCTAAACTCTCAAAACATGAATGTAATAGAAACAAAAAATCTTCATAAAATCTACAACGAAACTATTATTCCTGTTAAAGCAGTTAATGGTATTGATCTGCAAATCGAAAAAGGAGAATTTACCGCAATTGTAGGGCCATCGGGTTGTGGAAAAACCACCCTGATGAATATGATTGGCGGATTGGATCAACCCACCGAAGGTACTGTACAAATAGATGGCCAAATACTCCACAACCTAAAATCGACCAATCTGATCGATTTCAGGTTACACAATATTGGTTTTGTGTTTCAGGCCTACAACCTGCTTCCGGTGTTAACAGTAAAAGAAAATATTGAATTTATTATGCAGTTGCAGGGCAAGAACAAACAGGATTGCGACCAGCGTGTAAATGAACTACTTGAGGCTATCGGACTTTCTGATAAAAAGGATCAACGCCCCAACCAACTTTCAGGCGGGCAACAGCAAAGGGTTTCGGTGGCACGGGCACTGGCTTCAAAGCCAAAGTTTATCCTTGCCGATGAACCAACTGCCAACCTCGATTCAAAATCAACCAACGATTTGCTCGACTTAATGGAAAATTTAAACCGTGAGGAAAACATGACTTTCATTTTTTCGACACACGATGAGCGCGTTATGAAAAAGGCTCATCGGCTCATTACTCTCGATGATGGTAAAATTGT
>JAOZRY010000721.1 GCA_029939965.1 Bacteroidales bacterium
GAATAAATTGGTTTCCCGTTTTCTTTTAAAAAGGTTTCTTTAAATGGTGTTTGTCCATAAAGTCGGTGTTTGGTTCAGAATGTTCGAATTCGAGACCCGGTGAAGTCTTTAAAGTCAGGAGTTTACTTTGGTAAATAACTGAGTTTTAAAGCCGAGCGTAACGAAGAAATCGGACATTATGGACGGACACTAAATTACCACCATTTGTGTTTCGAAAAACCGTTTGAAAAGCCGGTCGCCAAAATATAACGAAATGAGAGCAATAATTGCCACCATAGTTATCGATGAAACCTCAAATCCTGAAAAACCTTCACGCACTATTGTAAATACAGAAGTAATCATACTTAGGTAGTTGAGAATATTATTTTCGGGCGATCGGGAAGTAATATTAAGTATGGCTTCAAAATCGATATTGAGCAAAAGAAAAACAACAGCTATTGTTGCAACACCAATTATTATGAGTGTTCTATAGCCGAACTGCTTTTTAGTTTCAATTTCCGGCACATCACTTCTCGGGATTGTTGCCATCACTTTTTGAGTAAAATCATCCGGGAGTTTTTCATCCTCCTGCAAACAAACAAGTTTCCTTAAGAAGTCGTCATTAATATGTTGAGAGCTATTTTGATTCATTTTTACCGATCTGTTTTTTCAAGATAACGTTTTAAATCATCATACATTCTTTTGCGTATCCTGTATAGTTTTACTTTTACATTCGATTGAGAGTATCCGGTAATCTCCGAAATATCTCCGATCGTTTTTTCATTTTTATAAAACAAAGTTAACAACAAATTTTCTTCTTTCGGCAACATCTCCATTACATTGTTGATGGCAGCAATCTGTTCCTCTCTGCTGATCTCACTTACCGATTTATTAATGGTATCGGTAGTGTAATTATCAATCATCTCATCATCGATTGCCGAAAATATCGGTTTCTTTCGCCGGCTTTGCGAGATTGCGGTATTATAAGCAATCCTGTAAAGCCATGTCGGAAATTTTGCATTACCCTTAAAAGAACTCAATGCATTAAAGGCTTTCAAAAAAACATCCTGAGCCACCTCTTCTGCCTCTTCACGGTTTCTTAGTATTTTTACTGCAATAGTAAACACCATCTCTTTGTGTTTATCAACCAAATAAGCATAAGCCGATGAATCACCATCAATCACCTGCCCGATGTAAAAACTGTCGTCCCTAATCATCATCTGATAAATTTGACGTGTGCTTTGTTGTGTGGTTACAAATATGAGAAATTTTTTTAATCTATACTTCGGCCTACGGGCACGAAAACTAATTTCACTGGAAATATCAAAAACAATATTTTTCAATATAAATCTCAGCACATCAAATAATAATTAACCAAATTGCCATGTCCTTCAAAGCGGAAGTTACAAAAAACATAAAAATATTCCTTCCACTAATCACATAGTAATTGGCGAAAGTATGAGGAGGTGAAGCTGAAAAATTATTAATCTGTTTTTAACAAAATACTTTAACTTTGCATTGATTTGCAAAATAATTTCATATCAATATTACAATTATGGAAACTGTTTTAATTCAACTCACTTCATCAGGAACAATGAAACTACTTAATGAACTGGAAGAACTTAACCTGCTGAGAGTAATAAAAAAAGAGACAAAAAAAGATATACTACTTTCTGAAAAATACGCTAATCAACTTCCTGTTGAAATAGCAGAACAATTACAAAATCATATCGAAAACAGCCGCAGCGAATGGGACAGGAATTTATAATCGATAGCAACGTAGTTATAGATTATCTTGCAGGAAATCTACCGGCACGAGGTATGAATTTTCTCAACCGAATTGTTAACAAAACCCCATTTGTTTCGGTTATTACCAAGATTGAGGTGTTGGGTTTCAAAAGCAATGTAGAAACTTCAAAACTCTTAAGTGGTTTTTTCCTGGATTCCATCATCATTGCCCTAAATGCAAATATTGTTGATAAAACCATTGAAATCAGGAAACAACATAAGATTAAAACTCCGGATGCAATAATAGCAGCTTCGGCAATGAACATTGGTTTTGGAATACTAACCCGGAACACAAAAGACTTTAATACGATTAGTGGTTTGAAACTCATTAACCCCTTTGATCTTTAATCTGTTCGCATTTCCTCTTTTTTCAATCCATAGCAATTGTTTCCCGATGTTTATCAAATTTCG
>JAOZRY010000722.1 GCA_029939965.1 Bacteroidales bacterium
AAGAAGAAGGGCAATGTGTTAAATGAAGAGTTATTAATCAAGGTTCAAACAGAATTAAATTTGGGCAAAACCACTAAGTCAATCGGAGAGGAACTAAACATAAAACCTGATACAATACGAAAAGCGATTTTTCATAAACGTTTAACAAAACCGGAAATTATTGAGACAACAACACAAGATCAGGAATCAAAAACAAAAAGTGAAAGAAACCTGCAAGACAGTAAAGCACCTCATGGGATGGGCTGTACCAATACCGAAGGCAGAATAGATGCCGTATTAAAAAAAAAACGGCACAACCAAAATTCGAGTCTAATTATGCAATAGAAAATGGCGGAGTTCTACTGGCATTACCAGCATTGTTGAGCAATGGTTTATTAAAACATAATGACGTTTTTGATTTTGAAGAAGGTTATTATAGTTTGCCCTCTATTTTATTGGCGATAAGTTTTTGTTTCTTATTGCGAATAAAAAGTATAGAAAAAATCAGCGATGAGTCTCCAGGCGAAATGGGGAAATTAATAGGTTTGGATCGGATACCGGAAGTTACAACAATACGCAAAAAGATAGCCTGTTTATCACAAAACGAACAACCCGATAAATGGCTTTTCTGCTTATCAAAAGATTGGATGGTAAATACCCCTTATTTGGCCGGCGTATTATACATTGATGGTCATAACAATGTATTTTACGGAAAATTGAACAAGTTGCCAAGGCGTTATATAAGCCGTTTACGATTAGCAATGCGAGGTACAACCGATTATTGGGTAAACGATAAATTAGGACAACCATTTTTTTCGGTAAGCAAACATGTAAGCGGGAGTATGATAGAAACAATAAAGCAAGACATTATCCCACGTTTGGAAAAGGATGTACCCAATCAACCAACAGACGAAATGTTGGAACAAGACAAACTGCTACACAGATTTATGATAGTATATGACCGCGAATGTTATAGTGAGGATTTTATGATCGACTCGTGGAAGAAACGTATTGCCTGCTGTACATATAACAAATATGTCAAAGACAAATGGTCGGAAGAAGAGTTTACGGAATATGAGATGGAAAATGAATTTGGGGAGAAAGAAAAAACACAATTAGCAGAACGGATAGTACTGATAGAAGGGAAAGAATCAGAAAAACTGCCAAAGCCAATTACCGTTCATACCATTGGAAACATAAACACAGAAGGTGTGGCAAAAGAAAAAATAAAAACCACCAATAAGCGGACACAGAAAAAACAAAAAATGTGGGTGAGGGAAGTAAGGAGATTGACCGATAATGGGCATCAGACATCCATAATTACCACAAATTACAAGCTCTCTTTAGAGTTAATAGGCATGTATATGTTTGCACGTTGGTGTCAGGAAAACTATTTCAAATACATGATTAAAAACTTTGGCCTTGACAGTCTTATAAGCTTTTGTCGAACAAAGATTTCTGACACCACTATGCTGGTAAACCCGGCCTGGCGGAAACTCGACAAATTGATAAGGAGCATTAATAGCAAACTTCAAAGATTAGAAGCAAAATTTGGGGCATTAACATATCAGGGTACTGATAGCATGAACGAAAAACAACTTCGCAAATACAACGACAAAAAGGCAAATTTGCAGCAAGACATAAGTATATACAGAAACCAGTTGATCGAGCACAAAGAAGAAAGAAGTAAAATAAACAGAAAAATAACTTTCGCAGAATTACCGGAAGAAGATAAATTTGAGGGGGTTCACAATGATAGGAAACAATTTATTGATACCCTAAAAATGACGGCATACAGGTCAGAACTGTCAATGGCATCATTAATCAGAAAACATACAAGTAAGCCAAAAGAAGCCAGATCACTAATAGCACAATTTTTCAAGTCAGATGTCGATATGATAGCAGATAACAAAAAAAGGAAGTTATATATATCCATCCACCATCAACCAACAAATAGAGATGATATAGCATTGAAAGCCTTATGTAAGGCATTAAATGAAACCGAAACAGAATATCCGGGAACAGATATGAGAATTGTATATAATGTATTAACAAAATGATTTGCAGGCATATACGCAATTTCCGATTTTTTAGCCCCGCAAAACAGTAGGTCATCGAATTTTCTTTATAGGTCAGGAAATCTGAAATTCCCAAAACCTGTACCGGGAACATATTTTCTGAATGTTTTGAATTGGGAGA
>JAOZRY010000723.1 GCA_029939965.1 Bacteroidales bacterium
TCCTTATCGCATTGTCTCCTTATCGCATTATCGCATTGTCTCATTGTCTCCTTGTCCCCTTGTCCCCTTTCATCATTATTTACCACTAAAATGGTAGTAAAATCATTTTTATCATGCAGTATCTTTAATATAATTTACTAATCCTTTGGCATTAAATATCTTCATTAGTTTATCGGGAAGAGGGGCAAAATCAAAGGATTGTAACCCAACCATCACTTTTCCGCTATTGAAATCTATTTCCACCTTATCACCTTTTTTAAATGCTTCAACGGCTTCCGGAAGGATTATAATCGGCAGCCCCTGGTTAACCGACGACCTGTAAAATATCCTGTTTACCGATTTACAAATAACTGCTTTAACCCCGGCATAAGCCAGTCCTACGGCAGGATGTTCGCGCGAACTGCCACATCCAAAATTAGCTCCGGCAATTATAATATCATCAGCCTGCACTTTATCAGAAAAACTTTCGTCGAATCCTTTAAAAAGGTGTGGGATTATTTTTTCGGGATCGGACGACAAAACTGTATAGGTAAGGTTTCCGGCAAACATTTGATCGGTGTTCATATTGTGTATATCTGTATAATTCCATACACCATCCACATAACGGTTATCACTTTTATCAATATCAACGGTAGAACTTTGCTTGCGTTGGTATGGAAATTTATCGTTTGCCCTGATGCCTCGCGGATCAGTAATTTCTCCCTTTAGTGCCGACCATGCTACCGCAGCAGGAGATGCCAGATAAATGTTCGATTCTTTATTTCCCATGCGCCCCTTAAAATTTCGGTTTGCAGTTGAAATTACATTATAACCATCGGCAGGTATTCCCTGTCCGGTTCCCAGGCATGGCCCACACGAAGTTGAGAGCACTTGCGCCCCGGCATTCAAGAGGATTTCAATAACACCTTCTTTCATGGCTTGCAAATAAATTTCGCGCGAGGCCGGAATCACTAACATCAAAACATCATCCGGAAGTTTTTTACCTTTCAATACTTCGGCTACCTCAAATAAATCTTCCATTCGGCCATTGGTGCATGTTCCAACCATAGCCTGATGTATTTTAATGCCCTGAACTTCCGAAAGAGCTTTTACATTGTCAACATGATGCGGAGCTGCCACAACCGGAAAAAGTTTACTCAAATCTATATCAATTTCCTTTGCATACACAGCATCATTATCTGCCCATGTTCCGGTAGTTTCTTCGCCCAAAAATTCCTGTGTAACCTCATCGCAAGGGAAAACCGCATTTTTTGCACCCATCTCTGAGGCAAGGTTTGCAATTGTCATTCTTTGGGAAACCGAAAGTGTTTTAACACCATCGCCATGATATTCGATCGACATATAATCGGCTCCACTCGATCCAATCATCCCGATAATCCAAAGCGAAAGATCTTTGGCATAAACGCCCTTGGGTAATTTTCCGGTTAAGGTAATTTTAATGGATTCCGGTACGCGAAACCAGGTTTCGCCCTGTCGCCACAGACCTGCTGATTCAGTACGGTCAATACCGGCAGCAAATGCATTAAAAGCTCCGGCAGTACAGGTATGGCTATCGCTGCCAACAATAATCATATTGGGCTTTGCATGATACGACATGATTTGATGACAAATGCCACGCCCGATATCATAGAAGTTTTTGATGCCCTGCTCCTTTACAATATCCCTTATTTGCTGATACTGATTAGCAAGTTTTGCATTGGTAGGCGGGGCATTATGATCCAGAACAATTAACAACTGTTCAGGGTCAGAAACTTTTTTGCCATTCATTTTTTTAAATGTTCCGGCAATACTGGCTGTGTTATCGTGCGTGAGGATGATGTCTGGCTTTTTAAAGACTATACTTCCTTTGTGTGCACCAAAAATTTTTTCAACAAATGTTTTTCCGCTCATGTTTATCGGTTTTCTTGTTTTAAAATGAATTTGAATTTCAGGACAAAATTCCATATTTTTTATTGAAAATGATAAGATTATGGTAATTTAGAAGGGTTTTAATCTATTGATAAAAAAAGTATATGGAGAACAATAATAAATTATAAATCATAAATTATAAATCGTAAATCGTAAATCATAAATCAAATTAGATTCCTGATTACTAAAATAATAATTTGGGCGGCTGCGGGCTTTCCGTTTGTAGTTGCCTTGTGCCCGCTGGTTTTTTGTAGGTGGTGCGG
>JAOZRY010000113.1 GCA_029939965.1 Bacteroidales bacterium
AAAAAACCAGCCGGCATGAAACAACTACAAACGAAAAGCCCGTAGCCGCCCAAAATCAGAACTTTGTAAAAATGCAATATTGAGATGTAAAAAACAATATTTGATTCTCAAACCTGAGATTTTTTTATCAGGATGTGTTTTCGCAATATCTCAACTTCTTTGCATTGAATATGCACCATAAAAAAAAGCCTTGCTTCAAATTTGAAGCAAGGCTTTTTGCTATTTTCGATTTTGTAATTATTCTCTAATCAAAATAAGTTTAATTATCTCCTGTTTATCAGCACCCGAAATTCTAATGTAATAAATTCCATCTGTCTGATCTTGCAGGTTAATTGTGCCGGAGCTTTCAATTTGAAGTTTTTTAACAATCCTGCCATTAGGGCTTACAACTTCAATATTTTTTCATCAATACCTGTAGTAATACTGAACAATGGTATTAGCGAATTGTCTTGAGGTATAAATAAATGCCAATGATACCAAAAATTATGTTTGGTAGCCAGGCGGCTAAACCGGCTGATAAACTTCCGGAAGTGGCAAAAACAGTAGCAACCTGCATAATTAGGATAAACAAAAATGCCAGGCCAATTCCAAGTCCTAAATGTAAACCTATGCCGCCTCTTACTTTTCTCGATGAAAGTGATACTCCAATTAAAGTCATTACAAGTGTGGCAAAAGGAAATGCTATGCGTTTATGTTTTTCTACTTCGTAATTTACAATTCGGGGGTTCCCCCTTATTTTTTGCTCTTTAATATATTCCCGAATTTCAAAATAATTCATCTCCTCAAAATCCTCTTTTTTAATTACCATGTCAGAAGGGGAGAGGTTAATAAGTGTATCTAACCGAGCCCCTTTTCGCAGTGATTCAGTGCTATCCGATATGTTTCTGATATAATAATTGAATATCCGCCATTTTCCTGTGGCAGTGTCGAAGGTCATTTTATTAGAATTCAGCTTAAAAACCAGGCTACGATTAGTGTCAAATTTTTCCAGCGAAAAACGCTGTCCGGTATTCGTACCCGAATTGTATGATTCGACATAAGCAAAAGTTCCGGGTGAGATTTGAAGGTGAATGTGCTGATCTTTGCTCTTAGTGAGTTTCTCGATGTACTTATCCTTAAACTCACGTCTAACAACATTGGCCTCCGGAATAATGAAGTTGGCAAGAAAAAATGACATAATCATGAGTAAAAGAGCCGAAAGCATGTAAGGATATAATAACCGGTTGAAACTGACACCACTACTCAGAATGGCAATAATCTCAGTATTCATTGCCAGCTTAGAAGTAAAAAAGATTACAGCTATAAAGGTGAACAGGTAGCTGAACATGTTTACAAAATATGGAATGAAATTCATGTAATGCTGAAAGATGATTTTATCGGCAGGGGCTTCATTTTCGATAAAATCATCAATTTTTTCAGAGAAATCAAACACTATAATGATAACCGTAAGTAATGCAATGGAATAAAAAAAAGTACCAAGAAACTTCTTGATAATGTACCAATCGATAATTTTTAATCTCATCCTTTACATAATAATTCATTAACCATTTTCTAAAAGACGGATTATTTGAGTTTTCGGGTTTTGTATTCGAAAACATACTTAAACGGTAAGTTGTCCCAATAATCAATCATCAAAAACTGCATACCATCCTCAAAAAGTCTTTCAGTAATTACACCACGAAAATCATCCACCGAAATATGAACTTCGCACTCTTTGTTTTGAGTGTCAACAAAAATGTTGCCAGCTGTAGGAAATAATTTTTTGAGAGCGTCCGATACTTTTGTTGCTTCTGTATTCATGCTTTTAGTATTATAATTTCAGATTGCAAATCTAATTTGAGATTTTCAATTTTAATTAAATAGCACGTTAATTTATCTTAATCTTTTTTTTTGATTTTGCCAGCATGCTTGATGTTTGGTTTAATGTTCAATACAAAGTTATGTTAAAGCCTTGAATCCAAATATTTACATGGATAGGTATGCTTGTATCTGGGATGCCGAATTTTTATAAACGGATTAGTATGCAAATTAATGCAAGGAAATAAAAAAACCCAACACGTTACACATTAACATGCTGGGTTTTTGTTGGGTGCATGATGGGATTTGAACCCACGACCCCTGGAACCACAATCCAGTGCTCTAACCAACTGAGCTACACGCACCATTTTATAATGAACTATCCACGTAAAAACGCGGTTGCAAAAGTAATACTTTTTCGATTTTTCAGAACACTTCCTGAATTTTTTTTGTTAATTATTTTTTATTTATTTCAGGTACTTAATAATCATTGGAAATGATCTTAAAGATTTTGAGGATTATTGTGTGGATAATAATTATTAAAAGGCAAGATTCCTGCAATCATGAGGTGGGTTATACCTTGAACACCATCCTTTTAGGATATGAAATTTAATAGAGAAATAGAAATCTAAACCATAAAAATCATTGTTGCCAAAAAACCCCCCAAGTTTTTCAGTGCCCACTGTAAAATAATATAATCTGGCACTGAACCCGATTCTTGGTTTATTGAAATCGTAAAGCGATACGGGTAGTGCTACTTCAAAAGTGTTAGTTTCGTAACGTAGGCTTGCCAATACCTGACTGGGTCGATGTATCTGTGCCTCACCAATTTTTAATGGAATTACCACCATGCCTGCAATATGCCAGTTTGCGAAATAATTGTAATCGCCCTGGAGGCTGAGGGCTGTCGGCATTCCAATTACAATTTTATTAGCGTTAACCAGCGAAGCATCAGGATCGTTATAAAAAACCGTACTAATCTGCCTCGCCATATCATTTATGTTTCTAAACTCAAGGGTGTCGGTTTTTTGCCAGTATGCCGAAACATTTTCATAGCTATGTTGCCTTGCATTTTCTGTAAATCTCAAACTTCCCAAATCAAGAACAGAAACACCTATTTTAAAAATGTAATCCTCAAAAACTTCCTCACAGAAGTTCCTGTAATTTTTTGAATTAGCAGATTCCTTGTTTTTCCGATAGGTAAATCCCAAATCAAAAGCAGTACCTCTGCCTTTAAATGTCCGGCCATTGTCAGGAAATTCATTTGTGTCGTAATCGATCGGCAAACTGTACCTGATCTCTGCATTAAGGTTTTTTATGTTGATGGTTTCAGTGTCGATTATTGTGTAATTTGCATCATAATTTGCAATATGAACTCCAGAATAACCAAACAATCTGCGTGCATTTATACCCAATGACCACTGATGCTGTCGTATTTTTTTAAAGGTGTAGGCATAAGATAATCCAATTTCCCACCATCCTGAAACTGCAACTTCAAATTCTTTATAATTTTGCTCTATCCCATGTAGGGTATCATATTTTAATCCTTCAAAAAACAGGATGCCTAAATATCCGGGTAAATTTTTTACCGATGTCATTGTAACAGCACGTGTAAAAATCCCGGTAGCATGATTGCCCATAACAATTGAAAAGGATGGGCCAAGAATATCTGTTTGCTCAAAACCATTAATAAACTCAATATTGGCATTGTAATCGAGACCTTCTCCTGAGGTTTCTGCTGAGGGTATTTGAGGAGTACGGTTTAAAAATCCTTTCAGATTATAATCGTTCTGATGAATGAAAAGAAAATTGTTTTCTGTAAAAATATCTCCTGAAACTATATTAATGTCATAATAAATTTTTGAGTTTACGAGTGAGGAAGGATTTAATCGAACTGAATTTATGCCACCAAAATTACTTAATGAAATACCGGATTTTTCTTGTGACTTAACATATCCGGCAAAAAACAAAATGTAGCCGATTACTAAAAAAAAATCAAGTAAGATTAGTTTTGTTGTTGGTGTGCTATGTATAGAATTAGTAATCAATTTCTTAAATCGAGTTTAGTATAGTCATCCCAGTTAATCGAAATAAAGGCGAAACTTTGGGTATTTGCTCATATTCCTAAATTTGGTTACATGCGAATAATATTTTCCATTGAACAGATGTAAGAATACATAAAGGGTTATTAAAGAAATTATTGCTTTAATGTTATTTAACATTTTACCACCCTCGAACAGAGGTGCTGACATACTTTAAAAAAAAAACCGGGTTATTTTTGCAATATTCACCAACTGATAGTTATACTATGGAAGTAACCCGAATATTTGACCTGTTAGACAGGTTCGCTGAACGGTATCACAAAAATGATGTGCTTGCCGGAAAAACTGATGGAGAATGGATAAAGTATAGTTACGAAGAGTATTACAGGAAATCAAATTATGTGAGCTATGGATTAATGGCTCTTGGTTTTAAGCGTGGTGACAAAATTGCAACTGTTACAAACAACCGACCTGAATGGAATTTTTTGGATATGGGTATGATGCAGGCAGGTTTGGTTCACGTACCAATTTATCCCACCATTAGTCTCGATGAATACAACCATATTCTCAACCATTCAGACGTGAAAGCCATTGTAATTTCTGACCAGGGATTATATAATAAATTAAAAGATGTATTAGCTTCTATCCCCAAAATTGAACGTGTTTATACCATTAATGAGGTTGAGGGTGTTGCAAACTGGTTGGAGATAATTGATGTGGGTAAAAAAAATGAAGATAAATACAAAAAAGAGTTAACCGGTATTAAGCAAAGTATTGCTCCTGATGAGATGGCTACCTTGATTTATACTTCAGGAACCACAGGTTTTTCCAAAGGAGTAATGTTATCACATCGAAATATTGTTAGTAATTGTATCGCTACCTCTAAAATACAACCACTTAATGCTGAACATAAAGTGTTGAGTTTTTTGCCTCTTTGTCATATTTACGAACGGATGTTGAATTATCACTATCAATATCTTGGGATAAGTATTTATTATGCCGAGAATCTGGGGAGCATTGCCAATAATCTTCGCGAAATTGAAGCCGATGGATTTTGTACTGTTCCGCGTTTGCTCGAAAAGGTTTACGATCGCATAATTGCAAAAGGAAAAGACTTAACCGGAGTTAAAAAAAGAATTTTTAACTGGGCACTGAAGATTGCACTACAGTACGAGTTGAACGGAAAAAATGGCCCTTTATATGAAGCCAGGTTGAAAATCGCAGACAAGCTGGTATTTTCGAAATGGCGTGAGGGTTTAGGTGGAAAAGTGAAGATAATTGTTTGTGGTGGATCTGCGCTGCAACCAAGGCTTTCAAGGTTTTTTTGGGCTGCCCGTATGAAGATTATGGAAGGTTATGGCCTTACCGAAACTTCGCCGGTAATTGCTACAAGTCATAGTGAGTGGCCTAATATTAGATTTGGAACTGTTGGCCCTGTGATTGAAGGCGTTGAAGTTAAAATTGCCGGGGATGGCGAAATTTTGACCAAAGGACCAAATCAAATGCTTGGATATTATAAAGACCCTGATTATACCAAAGAGGTTATCGATGAGGATGGTTGGTTTCATACTGGTGATATTGGGGTTTTAGAAGATGGTAAGTTTTTGAAAATTACTGACAGGAAAAAAGAGATTTTTAAGCTTTCGTCCGGAAAATATATTGCACCACAACTTATCGAAAACTTATTCAAAGAATCCATTTTTATAGAGCAAATAATGGTTGTTGGTGAAAACGAAAAATTTGCCAGTGCACTGGTTTCACCTAATTTCAACCATATCCACTTTTGGGCAAGTAAGCATAAAATTCATTATAGAGACAATGAAGGGCTAGTACAAAAACCCGAAATTGTTGCACGCTTTCAAAAGGAAGTTGATCAGGTAAATAAGAAACTCGGAGGTCATGAACAGATAAAACGTTTTAGGTTGATTTGTGCGGAGTGGTCGCCCCAATCCGGTGAACTTTCTCCTACATTAAAACTACGAAGGGCGATAGTATATAATAAGTACTACAAAGTTCTTAGAGAAATATATCGCCATCCTAAAGATGGGGAATAAGGAACTGGTTAGAAAAAATAAGGTTAATTGAAAATCATATAAGAGTGTAAACCACGTGAAATAGATTTACATTCTGTATTTAAATTTAACAGGGTTCACCCCGTTAAATAATAGTACAAAACGATAATACATTTAACGGGGTAAACTAATTTCCGCTTTTTTTGAAAGATGCCGAAAGGGGGTTATCAAAAAAAAATCAAAACAATTCTATCATTGAATCATTGAATAATTATGTCCCTCAACTCTTAGCCCGGGCTTTTAGAATAATTCCTGTACTTCTTTTTTGATGACCATAATAGCAGCATTAATGTGATTTATTTTTGCCGACATCTCATTTTCAATTACAGCTATGGCAAGCTCGTTTGCTGATGCATTTGCATCAAGCCTTTCTGCTGAATCATTTACAAGTATAATAATCCACATTCGTGCATGGTCAACCAATTCCCAGGATTTGGCCGAAATGTAAAGTTGCTGAATCAAATTATGTTCATATTCATTTCTTATGTTTTCGAGGAGCATCTGTTGATAATCGGAGGCAGGTATGTCGGGAGGTGTATTTCTTAGCAACAATTGGTCAGGGCTTATCCGTTCCAGGAAAAGCAACAGTCTTTCATAAGCCTGTAGCCTTACTTTGAGCAACGAGGAAGTTGATTCCTGTCTGTATTTTTCTGATAATCGCCATCTTTCCTGTTTCAAAAAATTTGTTACCAACCACCATGTTGTAAAAAATACAATCAGGGATGGAATAATATATTTGATGATTTCCATAAGTTCATTCATCTCATTTTCCTTCACTAAAATTCATTATTGATTTGGCTGTAAAAAATTGTAATTTGAATAATATCTAGAATTGCAAAAATAGCTAATAAAATGAACCTTTCGAGGGAGTAATTGTAGAACATATTTTCATACTTTTGCGCTCATTTCAATTGTTAGTCGAAAAACAGTAACTATGAATACAAACCATTTATCAGATAGGGTAAACAGTCTTTCAGAATCTGCCACACTGGCAATGACAAGACGCAGCAGGGAATTAAAAGAATCAGGTAATGATGTGATAAACCTGAGTATTGGAGAACCGGATTTTAATACCCCCGAATGTATTAAAGAAGAGGCCATTAAGGCTATCAACAACAATATCACACACTATCCGCCAGTAGCTGGTTATAAGGAATTGAAAGCTGCCATTTCTGAAAAGTTTAAAAATGAAAACAATCTTGAATACAGCCTTGAACAAATTGTGGTTTCAAGCGGAGCCAAACAATCAATTGCCAATACAATACTTTGTTTGGTAAATCCCGGCGATGAAGTGCTGATTCCTGAGCCATATTGGGTTTCCTATCCTGAGATGGTGAAAATGGCCGGTGGAATACCTGTTTTCATTTCTTCAAAAATGGAAAACGATTTCAAGGTTACAGCCGATGATGTGAAGAAATTAATTTCACCTCGCTCCAAGGTGTTTTTATTTAGTTCACCATGCAATCCTTCGGGGTCAATTTTTTCGAAGGATGAGTTAAAGGCTCTGGCCGAAGTGCTGGCTGAAAAGGAAGATTTGTATGTGATTAGCGATGAAATTTATGAACAGATAAATTTTAGTGGGAAACATGAAAGCATTGCACAGTTTGGTTTTATTAAGGATCGCGTGATAACTGTAAATGGGGTTTCCAAAGGATTTGCTATGACCGGTTGGCGCATTGGCTATGTGGGAGCACCATTGCATATTGCAAAAGCCTCCAATACTCTTCAGGGGCAATATACATCCGGGCCGTCATCTATTTCGCAAATGGCAGCACTTAAAGCCATAAAAACAGGGTCATTGGCAATAACCGATGTACAGGAAATGAAACTTGCTTTTAGACAAAGAAGAGATTTTTTAATTGAAAAGCTTCATAAAATTCCCGGCATCCATATCAATATTCCTGAAGGTGCATTTTATATTTTTCCGGATGTTTCATCGTATTATGGAAAAAGAAATGGGGAAGTAGTTATAAACAACGGAATGGATTTGTGTATGTATCTTCTTGATAAAGTACATGTTGCCCTTGTACCCGGAGCTGCGTTTGGTAGTCCCAATCATATCCGGATTTCGTATGCTACCTCCATACATGAACTCGAAAGAGCCACAGATCGTATTAAAAATGCCCTTGCTG
>JAOZRY010000114.1 GCA_029939965.1 Bacteroidales bacterium
AAGCAGAAAAAATGAAGCTTGAAGAAGACAACGAAGTGGCTATTTTTCTTAACAAAGAGGTCGTTGATATAGCATGGGATGTGGCAAACAATCCTAATGTAGGCTCGTATAAATTGTTGGATCAAACCGGAAAAATTCCACTCGCAGATTTCAATCTGGAATATCTGAAAGCAGGTGAAATGAAACAGTTTATAACGATTGACAACAATGTTGTAATAACCACTTTTCCAATTATTGATTTTGCCGATAACCCCGTAGGAGTATATTATTGTACATACAATATTTCGGAATGGGTGGTGATGGAAAAAGGGAAACTACTAACGGTTAATTTCCTCACTACACTTTCCACAGTATTGGTGTTTGTTTTGGTAATATTGATCAATTTTTATTTTGTAAGAAGGCCTGTGAGGAAAATAATTGGATATCTGGAGCGAATGAGTAACGGGGATTTTACCATTGACATGGATATTTCGAGTAAAGATGAGTTTGGCGAAATTTCGAATAGCCTAAGGATAATGCAGCAAAAGTTGAGCGAGGTAATTTGTATTGTAAAAACTGTTGCTATTCAGTTTGCACATGTGAGTCATCAGATTAGTTCTTCATCACAAAGTATTTCATCCGGGGCAAATCAGCAAGCAGCTTCATCAGAAGAAGTGGCTTCATCTATTCTCGAAATTAACAGTATGGTTACCAATAATATTAAAAACACACAAAAAACGGAAGTGCTGGCCAAAAAATCCAATCGTGAGATTGAAGAGGGCAATAGAGCTGTAAAAAGTACACTGGAAAGTATTAAATCAATTACACAAAAAATTAGTATTATCAACGATATTTCGCGAATAACCAACTTGCTTGCACTCAATGCTGCTGTGGAGGCAGCTCGTGCCGGAATACATGGAAAAGGGTTTGCTGCTGTTGCATCAGAAGTAAAAGTGTTGGCTGAGAGAAGTAGGGAAGCTGCCAGAGAAATTGAAAAAATTTCCAGGTCGACTATTATTATTGCCGAAAAATCAGGCCGATTACTTGAAGCAACTACCCCTAATATCAAACAAACTTCATCACTCGTTGTAGATATTAATGCTGCAAGTTTGGAGCAGGCAGCAGGGATTTCGGAGATCAATCAGGCAATAAAACAGTTGAATAATACGATCCAGATAAATGCTTCAGCAGCTGAGCAACTTGCTTCCAATGCCGAAGAACTTACCAATCAGGCCAAAAGTCTCACCGAAGCCATATCGTTTTTTAAGGTGAATGATTCTGAAATCAGGCAGAACAATTTGCTTCGATAACTTTCCCCGTTTCCATCTCTTCGGGAGTACATAAACGCACTGATAGTATCTTGCCCCTAAATAACAAATCCTTTCCGGCTAAGGGATGGTTAAAATCAAGTACAACTTTATCATCCGAAATCTCAACCACTTTTCCATTAAAAGGTGTTCCATCATCCGTTTCCATCGGAAGGTAAATACCCACCTCTATATCTTTGTTTTCCAACCCGGTGTTTTTTAAAATATCCGTTGTGGAATATTCATGAATAGCTTTTACTAAATAGGGGCCGTAGGTTTGGTCGCTTCGGAGCGTAAATTCAAAGGAATCATCTTTTACTAAGCCAAATAATTGTTTCTCGAACGGCTCCAATAAATTCCCCCGGTCAATTAATATCATTAATGGTTTTGATTTTTCAACTTGTTTGTGCTGTTTGCCATCTTCATGGATAATGATCATTTCGTAAGTAAAACCTACAACACTATTTTTTTCTATTTTCATTTTAACTTTTTTTAATTGCTGCAAAAATATCAAAAAAAAGATTTTTGTTGGTTGATAAAACTGATTGTATAATTTTGCCGCTTTTCAAATTTTAACCTATTAGTTATGATAACTTTTATTAAATCTATTCTCACGGGTACTATTATTAGTGTTTTTTTATTTGTCGGCATCAATAGTCTTAATGCTCAGGATGTAACCCCAAACAAGAAAATGTATGGCAAATCATTTTACCACCAGAAAGCTCCGGAGTTTGTAGTTGAAAAATGGTTGAGTGAAGAACCCGATACAAAAGATAAATTTATAATGATCGATTTTTGGGCAACTTGGTGTGGGCCTTGCAAAAAAGCTATACCAAAAGTAAATCAGTGGGCCGAAAAGTATAAAGATCAAATGGTTGTAATAGGTTTATCGGATGAAACCGAAAAAAAGGTTCTGGCTATGAAACAGCCTGTTATGGAATATTACAGTGCTATCGATACTAAAAGACGTTTAAAATCAGCATTTCAGGTTTCCGGCATTCCTCATGTTGTGGTTATCGATCCACAGGGAATCGTTCGCTGGCAGGGCTTTCCTTTTTTGCCCGGACATGAATTAACCGATGAAGTACTTGAAGGTATTTTTGAGAAATACGGAAAATAATAATTTCAAGATTTAGGATAATTGACAGAAATTCTATCCATATCCGGCATTACTAAAAAATACGGAAGTATTCGTGCTATTAATGGTTTGAACCTCACCATCGAAAAGGGAAATGTATATGGCATTTTAGGCCCTAATGGTAGTGGGAAAACAACCACACTGGCTATTCTTCTCGATATTATTAAACCTAACAACGGTTCATTTAAATGGTTTGGTGAGGAACCTTCGTATAAATCGCGACAGCGAATTGGGGCAACACTCGAAAGCCCGGTTTTTTATCCCTACCTTTCAGCCATAAACAATCTCAAAATCATTGCATCAATCAAGGCACAACCTTACCGCTCCATTAAAGATATACTAAAGCTTGTAGGGCTTTATGAACGGCGATTAGGTAAATTTAAGACATTTTCGTTGGGGATGAAACAGCGGCTGGCTATTGGAGCAGCGTTAATTGGTGATCCTGAAGTTCTGATTTTTGATGAACCAACCAACGGATTGGATCCACAAGGAATTGCCGAAATTAGAGAACTGATCCTAAGGATTGCCAGTGAAGGACAAACTGTGATCCTTGCAAGTCATTTACTCGATGAAGTTCAGAAAACCTGCTCGCATGTTGCTGTGTTGCGCAAAGGCGAAAAATTGTTTTCAGGCCACCTTGATGAGCTTTCTAAAGAATCTGATATTATTGAAGTGTCGTCACAAAATCCTGATATTCTCCTGAGTGCTTTGAATGAAATTCCAAATATCGGTGAGGTAAATATGGAAGGGAATCAAATTTTGATAAAAACTTCTGAACAGATATCCACACATGAGTTAAATGAGATTTTAATCGGGAAAGGGATTGTTCTGTCGCATCTTAATCTACGTAAACGCAGCCTCGAAAAAGAGGTGCTAAAATTATTGATGGAATAATGCTAAGACTATTAAAAATAGAGTGGTTGAAACTAAAAAGCTACCGTGCCTTTTGGATTATGGTTGGGCTTTATTTGTTTATCCTGCTTTCGGTGATCTTTGGGCTACCGGCTTTTTTGGATTATCTGGCTTTAAAAACAAACGAAAATACGGCAATTACTGCGTTTAAAACTGTTGCATTTAATTTTGCTGATATTTGGCAGAATATTGCTTATGTTGCAGGATTGCGATGGTCTCTAAAAATATTTCTCGCTCTCCTTGTGGTCGTTTTTGTTTCCAACGAATTTACATTTTTAACCATTCGTTCAAATATAATACATGGTATGAGTCGTACCCAGTTTATGTTTGGTAAGCTGGGAGTAGTTTTTTTGCTTTCCCTCATTTCAACTGTTGCATTGTTAATATCCGGCTTGTATTTGGGATTTAAATTTTCCGGTAACCAATCATTCGGTGTTATTTTCGGAAGGTTTGACTGGCTGTTGTATTATTTTATCGAAATTTATACCTATCTCACTTTTGCTTTGCTCATTGGTATTTTAATACGAAAAACAGGTTTTGCCATTATTACCCTTCTTTCATATAATTTCATCGAGTTAATTGTGCAGTATTATGTTAGCGAAAGCTATGAGAAATTTTTGCCGTTAAATGCTATGAATGGTATTATTAAAGGTGTAAATACATCATTGATACAGGTTAAAACACCTGATTTTAATCTTGATGATTTCCTGCAGGAGAGTGTTGGGTTTGTTGATATCGGGCTCTGCTTTTTGTATCTGGCTTTATTTATTGGTTTAATCTACCTCTATTTGAACAAAAAGGATTTGTAGTTTATATCTCGCTTTGCATTTCATTCCAAAATCCAAAATCCAAATTCTAAATCATAAATCGTAAATCATAAATCATAAATCGTAAATCGTAAATCAATCTACGGTCGCACTATTTCAAAGTCGCCCATTTTCTTGATGCGAATAATACGGGAGGGTTTAAAATCTCTAATTGTTTCCCTGTGCAAGTTAACAACATAATCAACGCTATTCTTAATTTCATCAGCAATTTGCTGATAGCGGTAAGGGGGCGGAAACCCGGAGATATTAGCAGAGGTAGAAACGATTGCCTTACCAAGACCGGAAATGATTTTTTCGCAAAAATCATTCTGAACAACTCTAATGCCGATACTTTTATCTTTTGCTGCTACACCTTTTGCAGTATTTATTGCACCGGGAAAAATTACTGTAAGAGGTTTGTTATATCCGGCAACAAGTTCTAACATGAGATGATCGGCATCTTTAACGTAATTATTAATGTCGTCAGGTTTTTCAACGAGAATAAGTAAACTTTTACCTTCGATACGTTTTTTAATTTTATAGATTTTGTCAACAGCTTTTTGATTTGAAGCATCACAACCAATACCCCAAATTGTATCAGTGGGGTACAGGATAGTCCCTCCTTTTTTCAAAACCTCTACCGTTTTTTCTATCTCAGTTTGCATAGTATATCGTAAACTTACAGTTAAATATGGGGCAATTAAATTATTTGTTTACTCCGCAAAATAAATTTGCCTTCACTTTAATTTAACGGAGCGAACCCCGTGAAATAGTATTTTCGTTTTATGATTTTATTTAACAAGGTAAACCAGTGAATGAAAGATATCAAATTTAGCTGCAAAAGTAAATACATTTTATGTTATCCGGGCAATTAATCGTTCATTATTAATTGTTAAAGCGCATTTAAAATGTCCTTTCGGACATTTATTAAAACCATGCAAACCACAAGGTCTGCAATCAAGTTGTATGTTGGTTTCTACAACAATCGAATTTTCCGAAAGTGGGCCAAAGCCAAAAGCCGCAACTGTAGAACAAAAGATGCTGGTTACAGGAGCATTCATAGCAGAAGCAAAATGCTGGGGTGCCGAATCGTTTACAAAATTCATGTTAGCATCCTTCATTAATGCTGCTGATTCCAGGAAACTTAGTTTTCCGCACAAATTCATCGAAATGATATGGCCGGTTTCTTTAATAATTTGTTCGCAAATTTGAAAATCGTTTTTTGCGCCCAAAAAATAAACTACCAAATCCTGATCAAGTTTTTTTATAAACTCTATCCATTTTTCTGGTGGGAATTGTTTGGTGTACCAAAGTGATGTAGGAGCAATGCAAATGTATTTTTTTGTTTTAAACTGCGATGTTTTTGCAAAATCAGTTTGCGATGGGTACAACTTTAATGGGTAATTATTTGAACTATCGGTTATACTTTTAATAACATTCAAATTGCGATGCACCTCATGAGGGCTTTGTTTGTTTTTTGCCGATATTTTATGTTTCACACTTTTTGTGTAGAAAATTGAGAATGGGTTTTTATTGAAACCCAACCTTACAGATGCCCCCGAAAGTGTTGTAATAATGCCACTGGAAGCAAACCGTTGAAGGTTTACGACTACATCGTACTTCCTGTTTCGGATATGTGAAATTAGTATCCGAAGGTTTTTATATTTCTCTGCTGATTTATTCCAAACCAGGATTTTATGAAGATTTGGATTATTATATAAAATTGATTCGATACCTTTTTTTACCAAAAAATCAATTTCACTTTCGGGAAAAAAAACAGCCATTTTTTGAATTACCGGTGTAGCAAGAACAACATCTCCTATGGAGGCCGTCTGGATGATGAGTATTTTATGAATTGTTTTGTGTTTCACTAACATAAATTGGTTTTAAACTGCAACTTCAAATTCGATAGATTCAATTGTATTTTGTTCCTTTAATTTTTCATGATCAATCCATGCATTTTCAATGGTTTGCCTGATTTGTTCCATTTATTTGTGTATTGATTTTGGCCAAAAATAGAGAAAAATAATGCACTATTTAATTTCTTTATAATTTTGCGGTTTCAAAATACCAATACTATTTTTGATATTTAATTAAAGATAAATTTACATGGGTAGAATACTTGCAATAGATTATGGACAAAAAAGGGTTGGCCTTGCAGTTACCGATGAGCTGCGCATTATTGCCACCGGACTGGAGACAGTACATGTTAAAGATGTTTTTTCTTATCTGATGCAATATCTGAAAAAAGAAAATGTTGATGTGTTTGTAGTAGGTGAGCCCCGTCAATTAAATAATAAGGCTTCGGATGCTCAAAGGTTTACAGAACCATTTGTGAGGAAATTAAAAAAACAATTTCCACAGGTTTTGGTTGATAGGGTTGATGAAAGGTTTACTTCGGTAATGGCTCAACAAACAATACTTGAGGCAGGCCTGAAAAAGAAAGACCGGCAAAATAAAGCTTTGGTAGATACTGTTAGTGCAACAATAATGTTGCAATCGTACATGCAAATGATAAAAACAAAAGTGTAGTAATACCGGTTGCTAATAATTAAAAAATTGGATTTCTAAATTATGATATTACCTGTTACAGCTTACGGACACCCAATATTGAGAAAGTCCGCAGAAGAAATTGATGAGAATTATCCTGAACTTAAAAAGTTTATCAGCGATATGTTCGAAACCATGTATGCAACAGATGGTGTTGGCCTGGCAGCACCCCAGGTAAATAAATCAATACGTCTGTTTATTGTTGATGGAACTCCCTTTGCTGATAAAATGCCTGATATGGTGGATTTTAAGAAAGTATTCATCAACCCATACATTTTGGAAGTAAGCGGAAAAGAGGAGGCTATGGACGAAGGTTGTTTGAGTATTCCGAATGTAAGGGAGGATGTTGTTCGAAAATCGGAGATTGTAATTGAATATTATAATGAAGATTGGGAACTTAAAGAAGAAACATTCATTGGGTTTCCTGCCAGAGTTATTCAGCATGAATACGACCATTTGGAAGGTATTTTATTTACAGATAAAATTAGTAGTCTGCGGAAAACACTAATACGCCGAAAGTTAACTGATATTTCGAAAGGAAACGTAAAGGCTGACTATCGGATGATTTTCCCAAGTCAGAAAAAATTTAAAAAGTAAAAATATAAAATTGGTAAAAAGAATGAAAAACATTGTTAGAAGTATTATTCTGCTTGCAGCAATAGCATTGGTAACAAGCTGCCAGTCGTCGAGGCAAAAAGATTTAGATAATATTAAACAGATTGAGAGTGAAACATTTTCCGAAAATGGTATGATCGATCAAACACGGGTAGATGAGTTAATTACTGTTTATGAAAGTTTTGCTAACGACTATCCCGATGATTCTCTTGCTCCGGATTATCTTTTTAAGGCGGGTGATATAGCTATGAATTCAAACCGTTCGAACAAAGCAATTAACCTGTACGATCAAATTATTAGTGAGTTCAACAATTATCCCAAAGCCCCTGAGGCCCTTTTTCTTAAAGGTTATGTATATGAAAATAATTTGGGCAGGCTCGATAAAGCTAAAGTAATTTATGAAGAGTTTCTAACTAAATATCCTGAAAATGAGTTTGCTGACGATGCAGAAGTTTGTTTAAGATATTTAGGTAAATCACCTGAGGAATTAATAGAAATATTTCAAAACCAAAGTAACCAGACTCAAACGGACGAGTAAAAGTTTTTTTAATTTTCGTGATTGGAAGGAAAAAATCTTACATGGTCTGTTGAGCAAATCAGCAAGCCCCAATCCTTCGGGGTTTCCAGAGTTAAATAAAGAAATGTAATTAGGGAAGATTTTGCATTAATCCCTTACCTCCTTGCCCCATTGAATCATTTTAGCATTGTCTCATTGAATCATTTT
>JAOZRY010000724.1 GCA_029939965.1 Bacteroidales bacterium
ACTGCCAATGCCATAATATTATTGATTGAAAAAGTAAATGTACAACAACCTACTTAACACAAACAAAAAGAATTGCATATTATTATGCGCATTTAAAATTAAATAGCCGATAGTCCTGTACTATCATTCATTGTTTTAAAAATAACTATATATTTGTAAGCTTCCTTGTACAAACCAAGTGCAGCAATAATTTATGTTTTATCATAGTAAAGAGTTTTTAGTTACTGAGTACATTGCCAAATCGAAATTCTATGATTCTCCGATTACTTTTTGCCATTTGTCGTTTGTTTTACAAATTACCTGATTTGCTCAATTGTTTTTCAAAATAAACCTCGGAATATCAAAATAATATTTAACCTTAAAGTGTTAGCAGAGTGGTGGTTTGCGAAAGTGATGTCCGGGTATTAAAGTTGCTAATACCCTATATTTAGTTCAAATGCTTAATTCACTCTATCACTTTCTGAATAATGATTCCATGTTTTTTAATCCTGTGTTTCAACGCATCGCGGGAAAGTCCAAGTAGGTTGGCGGCTTTAATTTGGTTGCCATTGGTTTCGCGTAGAGCCATTTCGATAAAGTGCTTTTCGTTATCGTCTAAGTTGAAGGACTGGATGGTGGTTGTTTTTACCTCCGATTCGCAGGGTTCACCAAATTTCATTGAAAAATCATCGGGGGTGAGTGAATTGCCATCATAAAGAATCAGGGCTCGCTCTATCATATTTCGCAACTCACGCACATTGCCCGGAAAGCTATATTGTTTGAGTTGGGTTATGAGAGTAGCTTCGATTTTGGGCAGGTGTTTTTTCTTTTTTGTACAGAGGTCTTCCACAAAATGGCGCAGCAAAGGCTCTACATCATCAGTGCGCTCGCGCAGGGGTGGAATATGGATAATAAAAGTATTGATGCGGTGATAGAGATCCAAACGGAAATTTTCTTTCTCTATCAGGTTTTCAATCTTTTTGTTGGTGGCCGAGATAATACGTATATCAACACTTATTTCTTTGGAGCCGCCAACCGGTTTTATTTTTCGCTCTTCCATGGCACGAAGCAGCTTTGCCTGCAACGAATAAGGCATGTCGGCAATTTCATCCAGGAAAAGCGTGCCGCCATTAGCCATTTCAAAAAACCCCTTTTTGTCTTCTTTGGCATCGGTGAAGGCTCCTTTTTTATGACCAAAAAATTCGCTTTCGATGAGTGTGTCTGGTATAGCAGAACTGTTAACCGGAACAAAAACAGTTTTTTTTCTTTCGCTGGCATAATGGATTATACGAGCCAGAATTTCTTTTCCGGTGCCGTTTTCGCCGGTAATGAGCACGCTTGCGTCTTTGTCGTTTGCAACTTTAATGGCCATGTCCACCACCTTTTTTATCTTAGGGCTAATGCCGATAAAATCGCGTTGGATGCTGTTTTCGAGTTCCCGCGAAATAAGAGACTTTTGATCTTCAACCGTTTTTAATTTATGCAGTAACTGCACATATTTTCCGGTACGCTCGATGGAAAAGAATATTTCGGATAAACTAAATGGCTTGCGCACAAAGTCGATGGCTCCCTGCCGCTGAGCCTCAATAACAATGTCGATATCTTCCTGTCCGCTAACCATGATTACTTCAGTGGAAGGATAATTTTTTTTGATTCGCTTTAGGATATCAATTCCATTCAAATCATGAGGTATCATAAAATCGAGGAGTGCTATATCAATTTTTTGCTCTTCCAGAATCCGGAAAGCATTTTTGGAATTGTTTGCTTCAAAAACCAGGAATCCCCGGCGTGAAAGATGCCGGTTAAGCTGTTCGGTTATTTTGGTTTCATCATCCAGTACAAGTACATGCAGTGCGTTCATAAAGTATTGTTGTTTTGGTAAACAACACAAAAATAAACAAAACCTATAATATTGGTTGGAATAGAAATAATGGAAGGACAGAATATTCTGAATTAAAAAAGTAAGATGTAGAATATAAGAGCTTGCTCAAAAACACCTTCCTGTTTTTCTCCAAATATTTATATACATAAAACTATAGGCTCTTAATTTGCAAAACTAACCAACATGTTGTTTAAATATTTTGTTGTAAATTTCCCGCTTTGCGGCTTCAATAATAAATCATAAATACAAAAGCCCCCCGGAAATAAATCCGGAAGGCCTTAAGCAACATGAAAAATATTATA
>JAOZRY010000725.1 GCA_029939965.1 Bacteroidales bacterium
GAATGAGTTTGGTTGTCAATCTTTTCGTCATCTTTATCAAGTCATGTAATATCTTGCCAAAAACAACAAGAATATTAGAAATAAGATACTAATTCAATTTATGATTTATGATTTCCGATTTATTATTGAAACCGCAAACGGGAATCTGACATCGTTAACATGTTAGCGTTAGTGGTTTTTTAAGAGCCTAAGCATAGTAGTTTCAGACTTCGTCAGTTTCGCTTAATCAAGGCGCAGACTGATTTTTATTCCACAGTTTACTTTTTGTAAATGAGGAAATAAAAATTTGATTGCAACACAGAGTAAGTAGAGACTGACGAAGTTTGAGTTTACGTTGGAAACTAAAAATATATATTTTTGTATGACTTTTAGTTTATCCAAAATTAATAATGAGATGACAAAAAAACAAATTATCCTTATGTTTATGATGCTTTTAACTTTACAAGCATCTGCACAAATCGACAGTAAATATCTCGATGATTTGCGCGAGTCTCCTAACCCATTTACGAAATCCAGGATATTCGATTATATTAATAATGAAAATCTTAATCCTGATGATTACGAGGGGTACTATCATCGGGGGATACTGAATATTGAGAACGGTTTTTACGAAGAGGCCATTAAAAATTTCAGACACATAATTATTCCTAAACAGGATATTGTTGGTGGGCACGCCGGATTTGCAGAGCCTTATTTTTATATTGGTGTATGCAAATCAATGCTTGGTGGATACGATAGTGCCATGTATTTTTTTAATAAAACTATCAAAACCGACCCTTTGTACATCGAAGCATACAACGAACGAGGGATATTATTTTTGGCGCAGGGGGAATATGAAAATGCGTTGCAGGATTTTGAGTTTTCGTATATGCACAACACACAGTCGCCACAACCGCTATACAACATTGGGTATTGTCATTTTTTGCTTGGCGCCGACAGGAAAGCAAAAAAAACGTTGAAGGGCGTTATAAAAGATTTCCCGGATTATTACAGGTCTTACTTGCTTTATGGTCATATAAACAACCTAAAAGGAAAATATAAAAAAGCGGAAAAAAACTTTAACCAGGCGGTTGAACTAAATCCTGACAATCCACTAACACATTACAGCAGGGGCTTTAACAGGATAAGGATGGGGTTATCATACTATGATCTGGGGTATATTGCAGCGGCATACACCGACATGCAACGTGTATTACTGTTAGATTCATCATTTGTAAAGGCTTACAGTTTGTCGTTTTTCGTGAAAGTTGTTCTTGATGAAATTGATGTGGCACTCGAAAATTTGTATATGGCAAAAAAATACTTGTTAAATGATAGTATGATAATGGCAAAAACGACCCCGGGGGAATTGGAAGAGTATTATTTTTTGCATGAAATTTATGGCGGCCATCGCACAACTAAAATTGAAAAAAACCTTGCGAAAGGATATTTCAAATCTTTATACAGGATTAATGAAGATGTTGATATCAGACCAATACAAAAATATTTAAAACACAGTCCCTCTTCATTGTTTATCAATCGGCTACTTGCATATCATTATTTGAGGAATGAAGGTGGCGAAAAATTTGAAGATGCATTAAACAAGGTGCTTCTTATTGATGGTTCGATATTGCATTTGCAATCAATCAGAGCCGAATTAATGATAAAAAATGGAGATGAAAACGGCTATGAATTTTTTGAAGAACTTATTAAAAGGAATCCTGAATATGCATATCTATCTTTTACATTAGGAGCCAAATATCTGATAAACAATGATTATGAAAAAGCGATTGCTTGTTTCGACATGGCTATCGAAAAAGCCCCTGATTATGAAGCGGCATACATTCTAAGATTGGATGCAAATGCAAATGCAGGAAATTACCGTACTGCATTAAACGATGCATTGTTTTTGCTGATGGTTGAGGAAAGACATTATTACCCATGGTATATAGCAGGGTATGCATATAATCGTCTTAATGAACCTGATTCGGCAATAAACGTCCTGAACATTGCAATAAGGTTAAATCCACTACGTGAAAGCCTGTATGTAGAAAAAGCAAAAAGTTACATGAAATTGGGGAATTATGATGATGCATTGGATGTTTATAATTTTATTATAAAGGATTTGGGCAATTCGGCAGTTGGTTATTATAACCGTGGTAAACTCTTGCAGAA
>JAOZRY010000726.1 GCA_029939965.1 Bacteroidales bacterium
CGGGTTCTACTGCGAATCTAATGGAACATACAAAAATGCTTCAATGCTTCAAATGATTCAATGCTTCAATGCTTCAATGATTTAATGATTTAATGAAAAAATGCTTCAATGCTTCAATGATAAAATGCTTCAATGATTTAATGCTTCAATGAAAAAATGCTTCAATGCTTCAATGCTTCAATGATAAAATGCTAAAATGCTTCAATGATTCGATCCTTTCTTTTCCTTTCTTTTCTTTTCTTTTCTTTTCCTTTCTTATCGCCTTGTCTCCTTATCGCATTATAGCATTCTCCCCTTGTCTCCTTATCGCATTATAGCATTCTCCCCTTGTCCCCTTGTCTCCTTGTAGCATTTCATCATTATTTACCACTAAAATGGTAGTAAACCAGCGCACACTATCTACAATTACATCAAAATTTCATAATTTTACAGCCTTAAAATTTCAAAGTTTAGCAGTCATGAAAAATATAAAAGTTCTTATTGCAGAAGATGATTTCCTTGTGAGTGGGGAAATATCTCGTATTTTAAAGGATGTTGGTTATGAGGTGGTTGGTGCAGCAAGTGATGGGAAACAGGCCATCGAAATGACGGATTCGCTTAAACCAGATGTTATACTTATGGATATAAAAATGCCGAAAGTTAACGGATTGGAAGCAACACAAATTATACAGCAATCCAACCCTACTCCGGTAGTTGTAATGACTGCGCATGAATCCATGGATATGGTAAAAAAGGCAAGCGAAATGGGTGTTTCTGCCTATTTGGTAAAACCGCCGGCAAAGGATGAAATAAAACGCGCAATTACAATTGCTATGGCAAGGCATGGCGATTTGATGGAAAGTAACTTTTTGAATAAGCAATTGCAAAAGGAGATCAGCATACGCAAGAACACAGAAAAATTGCTGCTGGAACGTAACGAAGACCTGGATGCTTTTTCGCACAGTGTAGCCCACGATCTTAAAAACCCCCTGGGGAATATAATGGGGTTTGCCGGCATAATAAAAAATGCACACACCAAGCTTTCGGATGAAGAACTTGAAAAATACATTGGCATAATAATAAAAAGTGCTGAAAAAACACAGCAAATAATCAATAGCCTGCTTCTGTTTGCAAGTGTGCGAAAATCCGATGTTCAAACAAATGCGATAAATATTGGGGATATTGTTGCTGAGGCGATAAATCGTTTAACGCTGATAATAGAAAAGAGCAACGCCATAATTACATTTCCCGAAACCTGGCCTAACACACTGGGTTATGCGCCCTGGGTAGAAGAAGTATGGGTAAACTACTTAAGTAATGCTATTAAATACGGTGGTACCCCTCCACAAATAGAAATGGGTTTTGATGCAGACCATAAAATAAATGTACCCAAAGGGATGAGGCGTTTTTGGATTAGGGACAAAGGGCCGGGCATATCCTCCGAAAACCAAAAACTATTGTTTAATAAGTTTGAACGCCTTGAGGATGCAAATACCGATGGGCATGGATTGGGTTTGTCTATTGTACGCCGCATCATCGAAAAACTGGGTGGAAAAGTTGGCGTGGAGAGCGCGATAGGGCAGGGCAGTCTTTTTTATTTCACACTTCCTTTTTAGGGTTCTACTGCGAGTTTAGTGGAAAAAACAAAAATGCGACAATGATAAAATGATTCAATGATAAAATGATAAAATGATAAAATGATTCAATGATAAAATGATTCAATGATTCAATGATAAAATGATTCAATGCTTCAATGATAAAATGCTTCAATGATAAAATGCTTCAGTGATTCAATGCTAAAATGATTTGATCCTTTCTTTTCTTTTTCTTATCGCATTGTCTCCTTATCGCATTATAGCATTTTCTTCTTGTCTCCTTATCGCATTATAGCATTCTCCCCTTGTCTCCTTATCGCATTATAGCATTTTCTTCTTGTCTCCTTATCGCATTTCATCATTATAAACAAACTTTTTAACAGAACAACAGATTGATTATTTACCACAAAATGGTATCTTAATTTGCAAAACTAACCAACATGTTGTATAAATATTTTGTTGTCAATTTCCGGCTACCAACGTTAAGCTGGACAAATTGAAGAAAAATAGCCATCCCGCACGTATGCATAGCCGTCAGGCCGAGGGAGGAAATTTACCCGGCTACAGATAAAGTAT
>JAOZRY010000115.1 GCA_029939965.1 Bacteroidales bacterium
AATAGAGTGGTGCGCCCCCTCCGGCAGCAGTTAAATGATAGATGCCGTTTTTACAGGCTTTTGCATAATAGTGGTTATGTCCGCCAAAAACCAGTTGTACTCCATATTTGTTCGCACAATGGTTGAAGCAGGTTTTGTACATCTTCATTGTTCGGATGCGGATAGCCCGAAGAGGAACCTCCGGCCGACCATCCAGGCTCGTGCAATACAACAATCTCCCACTCTTTTGTGGTTGAACTGAGGTCGTTTTCAATCCAAGTTAACTGGTCGTCATCAATCAAGCCCTGGCCATAGGGATTATACCATGCCGGATAAAGGTCGATATATGTAAAATAGACCGGGCTATAATCATACGACCAATAACGCCTTTCAACAAAAGGATATGGGAAATACTTTCCGAACAATCCTGATGTAATATCCACACCGGCATAATTATAATAGTAAAGTTCGTGATTCCCCAAACAGGAAACAAAGGGCACTTCTGTTATCCTTTGACTGATATTAGAAGTGGTGGAATTAAAAAACTGTTTCTGCCAGTTTGTCTGCGGCGAGGCGAGCTGTGAACTGAAGACTGCAAACTGAAGATTCGGAATGATAACGGTTTCCATTTTTCGATTTCATTTTGGGTTTAGAATGAGGCATCAAAATTACGCCCATGCTTATGCCAAAACCATAGCAGAATTCAGGAAAAAAATGGTGGTTTTCGGGGATGGCCGGAGGAGAGAACGAAGTTAATAAGGTAATAATTGGGAAATGGGGGAAGGCAGGTACGAGATATGGAGACATCCGATAGGAATTTACTCCGTAAAAAGGGATAGGAATTTTGAATATCTCTCAATGAAATCGCCACGACAATTATCAATATAATGCAACGAGAGCCTTGCTCTGTAGTTTTTTTTTAATTAGTGTTTGTTCATAATGTCCGATTTCTTCGTTACGCTCGTCTTTACACTTAGTCATTTACAAAAGTAAACTCCTGGCTTTAAAGACTTCACAAGCCTCGAACTCGAACATTCTGAACCAAACACCGACTTTATGGACGGACACTAATTACCCCCACTCTATTCTTTGGGCTTGGTTTCAGCTTTTTGTTTGTTCCTGAACAGATCACCAACAAGATATCCTATTATACCACCCCATAATATACTCGTATATGGATTGGAAGTTAAAGGGCAGGTACCGGAAGCGCAACCTATTTCGATGTAATAAACCCATCCGCCAACGCCCCCTACCAGTAATCCGATCAGGGACACAGGAGGAAACTTACTAAAAAATCTATTCATTAAACTTTTTATACTATTTGATAAATTTTCCATTACACTAAATTTTTAACTGATAAAGCTTGTTTTATCTGATTCAGAATTTTCTCTTTTGACTGCATTCCAGTTATCCTACTAATTTCATTGCCATTGTTAAACAAAATTAAAGCTGGAATATTTTGTACTCCAAAATTCGATGAAATAACTTTATTGTCATCTACATTTACTTTGCCAACGATAAAAATATTTTCATTTTCCCTGGCAAGCTCTTCAACAACCTTTTGCTGCAATTTACATGGATAACACCACTCCGCCCAAAAATCAACAAGCACTATCCGGTTGTTGAGGAAACCTTTGTAGTTAATATAATTTAAATTTTTGATTTGATAATCCATGTTCAAATAACAGTAAAAAAGAGGATTTGCTTAACAAAGTATATGCCAAAATAAATCACCTTAGTATCACTACTGTGATTCCGGTTCCACCAAATTCTATTTTTTCATCTGCAAATCGTTTTACCTCCGGAATCAATCGTAGCTGATCCCGGATTACCTCTCTCAAAATTCCATTGCCTTTCCCATGTAATATTTTTACCTCTCTAATGGAAAGCAGCAATGCTTCATCAATATATTTTTGCATATCAGTGGAAGCCTCTTCGGCTCTCTTACCCCTCAAATCAAGCGAAAGCTTAAAGTTTGCCATTTTGGCATTCAAATCATTAACAATATGTCCATAAGATATTTTTCGTATTAGCACTTTTTCGTGGTATTGTTCATCACCAACATTAATAAGCTTTTTTACAGGAACTTTTATTATCACACTACCAAAGCTAACAAGTGCTTCTTTCCCGGAAATTTCAACTACCTCACCAACGGTCATCTGCGGTGGAATGCGCACCCTGTTACCAATCAGAATAATCTTATCATCTAATTTCTTCTTTTCCTTTTTTTGTTTTGGCACACTGCGAACCTCTTCAATATCTTTTTCAATCGCACTCATTTTATTGGCTTCTTCTCCCTTTATTTTGAGTTTTTCGCGCAATTGTTTGGTTTTCTCTTTTTCTGCCTGAGCTTCTCTAATTTCACGAATGGTATTTTCGATGAGCTTATTTGATTCCCCGATAATCTGCTGTGCTTCCTTTCGGGCATTTTTCATAATTACAGCCTTATTACCTTCAAGTTCCTCTTTCAGTAACGAATATTTTGCAGTAAGCTCATTAAGTCGTTTTTCGATTTTGGTTAATTCAACTTGTTTATCAGCAACCTCTTTTTTCTCCACTTCGAGTTGTTGCAATTGTTTATCAAATTTCACCTGGGTTTTACCAACCTTTTTTTCAGCGTCACGCAAAATGTACCACGGAAAACCTGTTTTTTTGGCCATCTCAAAGGCAAAAGAACTTCCGGGATTTCCGATCTGCAACTTAAAAAGCGGTTGCATTTTTCGGGTATCAAAAAGCATTGCTCCATTAATTAATCCAGAGGTTTTACCGGCAAGCATTTTTAAGTTTGTATAATGTGTGGTAATTACACCAAAACTGGCTTTTTTGTTCAAATGTTCGAGCACTGCCTCAGCAATTGCACCTCCCATACGTGGTTCGGTGCCGGTACCAAATTCATCAATCAGAAACAGACTTTTTTTTCCGGCTTTTAGTGAGAAATGCTTCATGTTTCTCAAATGAGATGTATATGTACTTAAATCATTTTCGATGGATTGTTCATCTCCGATATCAATAAAAATATCTCTAAAAATACCTGCCTCCGAAGTTTCGCGCATAGGAACCAACATTCCGTTTTGCAGCATGTACTGCAAAAGTCCGACAGTTTTCAAACAAACTGACTTTCCTCCGGCATTGGGTCCTGATATCACCAAAATTCTATCCTCATTTTTGAGCTTGATTTCAAGCGATACAATCTCTTTTTTTTGCTTTTGATGCGCAAGAAACAATAAAGGATGAACAGCATCCCACCATTCAATTACCGGGAAATCATTCAGGATGGGCAAACCGGCTTTGATCTTTAAAGCAAAATTTGCTTTAGCCCTGATAAAATCTATCAAACCCAGAAACCTGTAATCATCTTCGATGGAGTCGGCATAAGGCCTTAGGAAATTTGTGAATTCGAGGAGTATTTTTGTGATCTCACGTTTTTCTGCATTTTCCAGTTCCCTGATTATATTGTTGGCCTCTAACGATTCAGCAGGTTCGATGAATACAGTTTGCCCACTGGAAGATTCGTCCTGAACAAAACCCCTGATCCTGCGCTTATAAGTGTGGGGTACAGGTATTACAAGTCTGCCATTTCTAATGGTAACTTCATCGTTCGGGTTTACCCAACCACTATTTTTGGCCTGCGACAGAATATTACGAATGGAACGTTCGACTTCACCGGATAACTTAACAAGTTTTTTTCTGATATCGGTTAATTCCTGAGATGCAGAATCCTTGATATCCCCACGGTCGTCCATAATACGATTTATCTCCTGAATAATATTCTTTTCGGTCTCTGCATCACGAACCAAAGCCCGTAACAATGGGAACTTGGCTATATCCAGATTTCTGAGGTAGGAAATAACTTCAAAAAAGGACTGCAACGAGGTTTTAAGGTCGAAGAGATTTTCCTGCAGCAAAAATGTTCCAGGTCTTTGAACCCGTTTTAACTCAGGGATAAGATTAAAAAAGTTTTGAGCCGGAAAAGTGTTGCCAAACAATAATATCTGCCGGAATTCTTCCACCTGCCCAAGCCATATTTTCAGAGGTTCAAACTGCGAAACAAATCGCATTTTATCAACATGCTCCTCACCCATCTCACTAATACAAGTGCTTTTGAGCATTTCTCTCACTTGGTCGAAACCTATTTTATTTTCAAAGTTTTTTGGAAATATCACTATTAAAATTTTTGCAAAAGTAGAAAAAATGAATTGCTTGAAGGAAAGAACGTTGATGGGAGAAATTAGAGTGAAGAGATAAATTTATCAGGAGGCTTTGTTATTAGTGTCCGACTCTAATGTCCTCTAACTTCGTTATGCTTGTGCTGAAAGCAAACATTTACAAAAGTAAACTTATTGTTATTCAGCACTTCACAAGCCTTGTTAGAGAACATTATAGATCAGACACCGATTTTATGGACGGACATCATTTAGCTTTTTTATCATTAAAAAGCTCATCTTTTAACAAAAGTCTTAATTTTGCGAGAAGAGAGGGGTTAAACTTTGCCACATTCGACTAAAATTAGTTTACGATGAGAAAGTACATAATAATTGCATTTGCTCCAATTTTTTTATTCATCACATTGCAATCGGTTGCGCAAGGTCTGTTAAAAATCGAAAATCCAATTCGGATTATGAGTTATAACGTACGGATTGATAATCCGGGAGATGGAACAAATAAGTGGATTAACAGGCAAGAGAGGGTATCCAGTATTATACGTTTTCACAATGCAGATATTTTCTGTTTACAGGAAACATTAAGCAATCAGGTTAAAGACATAAAAAACGAATTTCCGAAATTTGAATATTATGGAATAGGAAGTAGAAATGGTGAAAACTCCGGGGAATTTTGTCCGATTTTTTATAACAAATTCCGTTTTAAACTTATCGACAAGGGTACTTTCTGGTTATCGGAAACGCCTCAGGTTGCCGGTAGTTTGGGTAAATTTTCCAACCTTCCAAGAATTGTTTCCTGGGTAAAATTATCAGACCTGACGTTAGCCAAAGAGTTTTATGTTTTTAATACTCACCTTGATTATTCCAACGGGCAATCGCGCGAAATTAGCTCAAAACTAATAATGAAAAAAATTGCCGAAATGACTACAAACCTTCCTGTATTTTTAACCGGAGATTTTAATGAACGACCGGGGTCTAAACCATACAATATAATTGTTGATACTGCTAATACCGTAAAAATGTTTGACCCGACAAATACAGCCACATATCCACATCATGGACCAACATTTACTTCTGTTGGCTGGGATTTTTTGGGCATCGAAGGAAATATTTTCGATTACATATTTGTAAATTCTAAAATAAACGTAATTTATCATGCCATCATAGGCGATAACTGGGATGGTACATATCCTTCCAAACACCTTCCGGTTTTGATCGAAATGAACTTTAAATAAATTGTAACACACCTGAAGTTCAGCCACAACAACTTATGAATCAGAACAATAAAAATTTAACTGCTATTCCCATTTTTCTGGCTTTCATCTGTATGGGTTTCGGCGACGTGGTGGGTCCGTTAACCGGCCTGGCCAAAGATGCATTTCAGCTTTCAAACACAATGGCACAATTAATCCCGTTTATGGGGTTCATCATGTTTGGAGTGCTATCATTACCAATAGGAATTTTTCAGGACAAGAAAGGAAAAAAATTCACCTTACTACTCGGACTCATCCTTGCACTCGTTGGTTTGGTAATCCCAATAATAGGTAATTTTTCTGCATTTGAGCTGTTATTACTTTCCATATTAATGCTTGGTGCAGGAGCAACAATCCTTCAGGTTGCAGGAAACCCGATTATGCGCGATGTTTCACCTCCGGGGAAATTTTCGCGCAACTTATCACTTGGCCAGTTTGTTAAAGCCATCGGATCACTTTCGGGCTCATTGATTCCGGTAATTGCAGCCAATTATTGGGGGCTCGACTGGAAAATTCTTTTTCCTATTTACAGCTCTTTTCTACTGCTAACGGTGGTTATCCTGATATTTATCAAAATTGATGAGCAGAAAGACCCGGATAGCACACCTGCTTCTTTTGGTTCAAGTTTTAAATTGCTCCGCAACCCTTATGTAGCCACTATGGTTATTGGGATTTTTCTTTATGTTGGAGCCGAAGTATGTATGAGTACCGGTTTACCAATTTACCTGGAAGCCCAATTCGGAATTGATATTGCAAAACTTGGTGTGGCGGGAACCGGCTTATTTTTTCTTGCTTTGATGGTTGGTCGTTTTTTGGGTGGGATTATTCTCAATTGGCTTAAACCTAATCAGTTCCTTGCAATTGCAGTTTTCGTTTCCATACTTGGAATATTCGGATTGTTTCTCAAAAATGAGGTATCTGCCGTCATCTCAATAATTGTGATTGGTTTAGGTTTTGCCAATATTTTTCCTTTAATTTTTTCGATTGTTATTGACCGAATGCCACAGCAGAGCAATGAACTTTCAGGATTAATGATTACAGCCATTGTTGGAGGCGCATTTATTCCTCCACTCATGGGGTTTGTTGCTGACCAGAGCAGTGTTATGCTTGGTTTCATTATTCCATTAATTTGTATTGTTTACATAAGTTGGCTGGTGCTTTGGAACAAAAAAATGGCAAAAATCAATTCCTGATACTACAGCTACACTTTTATATTTTATTGAAAAGACTAACCCGGACAAACCGGGAAAAAATTGGGTAATTTATTTCTCATTCTACTAAGGTTTAAAATTAAAAAATAAGTTAGTCTTACGCACATAAAATGTTCACCCCATGAAATAAATTTACATTCGGTATTTTAATTAACAGGATAAACTAATTATTGCTCTTTTTAAAAGATGCCTAACGCAATGACGACATCAAAAAACTTCATTTTCAATATTCTCCTTTTTATCTTACCAAAAAAAATAAAAATAAACAGGAACTATTTCAATTTTATTCACTCAAATCCCAAATCATGACACAAATAAACCGACGTAATTTCATAAAAAAATCTGCATTAACGGCTTCGGGTGTATTAGTTGGAAGTTCGCTAATAGCAAAGGGAGGCCCGGCATTGCAACCATCTGGAGAAAAAGGGGGTGCAGGGCCAATTGTAATTTCTACCTGGAAACATGGGATTGAAGCTAATGAAGCTGCAATGCAAGTATTGTTAAATAATGGAAACGCTTTGGATGCTGTAGAAACAGGGGTAAAAGTAACTGAGGCTGACCCTGAAAACATGAGTGTTGGTTTGGGGGGGCTTCCCGATCGTGAAGGAAACGTAACACTTGATGCTTCAATTATTGATAGCCAGGGCAACTGTGGCTCGGTGGCATTTCTGGAGCACATTGTACACCCAATTTCGGTAGCACGACTGGTAATGGAAAAAACTCCCCACGTAATGCTGGTTGGCCAGGGTGCTTTGCAATTTGCATTGGATAACGGATTTGAAAAGAAAAACCTCTTAACCGCGAAAGCTAAAAAAAAGTGGGAAGAATGGCTTATTAATAATAAATATGAACCCGTTCCAAATATTGAAAACCACGATACCATAGGCTTGATTGCAATGGATAAAAATGGTGATATGGCAGGAGCATGTACCACCAGCGGAATGGGGTTTAAAATGAGAGGGCGTGTTGGGGATTCGCCCATTATTGGAGCAGGTTTGTTTGTTGATAATGAGGTTGGCGGAGCAACTGCCACTGGAACTGGCGAGCTTGTTATGAAAACTGTTGGCAGTTTTTTGGTTGTTGAACTAATGCGAAATGGTTACACCCCACAGGCTGCATGTAAAGAAGCGGTGAATAGAATTATTAAGGGTAACAACAATTTATCGAACAGCCAGGTTGGCTACATTGCCTTAAACAAAAATGGCGAAACCGGTGCCTATTGCCTACAACCGGGTTTTAATTATGCAGTATTTAAAAATAACATTAACCAACTTTTTGATTCTGAAAGTTACTAATTCGATTTATGATTTAATGCTAAAATGATTTAATGATAGAATGCTAAAATGATTTAATGATAGAATGCTA
>JAOZRY010000116.1 GCA_029939965.1 Bacteroidales bacterium
ACTCAGGAGATGTTTAAACATGGAGATGTGGCGAGTGTTAATTTTCCATTTACGGATATTAGCATTACCAAAAAACGCCCCGCCCTTATTATTTCCAATGAGAAGGTGAACAATACCGGCGATTACCTTCTGGTTCAGATAATCTCCAAAGTGAAACATGACGGGTTGTCGCTTCAACTTCACCAAACTGATTACCAACAGCATGGATTGCCTTTGAAAAGTTATGTCCGCATTCATAAAATTTTCCTCCTTAACGAATCGCTAATTATAAGAAAAGTAACTTCTGTAAAGAGAGATTTTCTCTCTGGTGTTACTGCAAAAATTTCTGAATTGCTCACATAATTTGTTTTCCGGGTTTTCATATCTTCTTCCAATTTTCGTAATTGTTTAGATGTTTCATTTTTGATAGGTGTTTGTTTGAATTACTGTTTTTGTGATTATTTTATTTTACTGTAAATGTCCGCTATCAAAGACCCCCTCTAACTCCCCCTTTCCGTACGGACTCCCTTTGGTCGAATGGGGAGAATGCCAACACACTGGCTGCTGCAGCTGGTTGTGCCTGGGGGTTTACTTTGTGTGGCGGTTTTGATTGTTTGTTTTTTTGATGTGATTTTTAGTTTTTTAGGTTTAACTATAAGTCCTATTGACAACATTCTAATATTCCAATGGTTCTTTACTTATATGCCTGATGCGCAAGATTTGTATAAAGTCATCTTTTATTTTGTAAGTTATCCGATAACTATATACTGTAAATGCCCTGTAAATCCCCGTATTATTTTTTTTAACCTGTCTTTTTCAAAAATATATGGATTGTCCGGTAACTTTCGTATTGTTGATAGTATCTTTTCTTTTACTGTTTTTGCACTTTGTATAGAATCTTCACTTATATAATCATATATATCCTTCAAATGATAAGATACTTGTTTATCCCAAATAATTTTTGTTTTTTCTACCATTCCATCGACTCTTTTTCAATTTCTTCGTGAGATATAAAAAGCCCTTGGGATATTCTTGATTCTGCTGCATCTATTTCAGTATTATATTGCTCTACACTAATCCTGTTGTTTCGATTAACAAATGATTTTATCATAAGTAAAATTGATTCTTTTTGTTCATGGGACAGGAATTTTAAATAAGTATTAAACTCCTGATTTATGGTTTGTTCGCTCATAATATTATTTTTTTTTGGATTAGTGATGTATTTTATTGTTTGTACAAAAATAATTATTTTAGGGTGGTTCGACCAATAAATTTATAAACCGCTTCACCCCACTAAACTTAAAATCTGGTTTTGTGCTGAAAGATTGGAGGTTGTAAGGATTGTAAATAGAATAATGATTTTTATTATAAAATGAACATTGTTTTGTTGTTGAATTATTTTTTTAGTCATCCGATGAATCTGCCTTCAGCGTTGAAAGTCATCCGATGAATCTGGTTAGACAGTAGTCTGTATTTTTGAGTTTTTGTACAAGTGCTTGAACAATTCATCGGATGACTGAATCCACGAAGCAAGTCATCCGATGAATCCTGCACGGCAGTAGGCTGTGTTTTGAGTTTTTGCACAACTGCTTGAACAATTCATCGGATGACTTTTGGATTCGATCCTAAAAAGTAGTGGTAAGGATTTTTTCATTGCTATAAATTTTTAGATGAATAAAATTGTTGAATTGAATTTGTTTAATTGTCAAAGACAATTGATTTGTAAAATATGTTTCTGTTTTTTTTAATTTTTCATTTAATTATTTTGTGATGGAATGATTGGGATTGGTGGGGTGGGGTGTGGTTGTTGCGGTTGGGTGCGTAACGCAACGTAGAGACAAGGCATGCCTTGTCTTTACAATATCCATCCATCAATAAACGTCCGTCATCAATATCAACCGTCCGTCTTTAAATTTTTTAGATGAATAATTTTGGTTTCGTGAAATCGGTGAAACTGAGTGATAATAATGATGATGATGAGCCTGACAAGTTCGGTTTTAAACGAGCCTCCCGGAGAATACAACTGGACAAACCCGGTGCGCCCTGCCACAGATGCGGAAGTGGAGTGGCTTGTAGTAAAAATGGAAAATTCTACAGGAGGATATTCCACCAGAAATTTAAAATAAAGAATTTTAGGTGCGCTACTTTTAAGAGGAACTGAATTTTCCTTTACAAAAGGTTCTACTGCAAATTTAGTGGAACATACAAAAATGCTTCAATGATTAAATGGTACAATGATTTAATCCTTTCCATCTTTGTTTCTTGTCGCATTCTATCCTTATCGCATTTCATCATTATAAACAAACTTATTATCAGAGCAACAGAATTATTGTTTACCACGAGAATGGTAGCAGAAGCTTAATACTTTAGTATCTTATTTCTAATATTCTTGTTGTTTTTGGCAAGATATTACACGACTTAATAATGATTATCAACCAATCTCTTTTCTGACTTGTTCAGGTTAGGGTTTACAACCCCAGTCGATAACTCAGCTTCACCAAAAACACATTGTGGGGGTGGGTACTTACAAGGTTTTCCCAATTGCGATTGAAATTGAATTGGCCTGTGTTATCGAAATTGGTGCGTCCTTGCGACCAAACAAGATATAAGGTTGACCCGGGAACATATTCCCACCTCAAAACCAGATTGGAACGGAATTGCAGGAAGTTGTAATTTGGATTATTGAAACTATAGTCTGTCTGTCCATCTCTATTTTCATCTACTTCATACATTTCATCATCACTTGTATATGATATTTCATCGCTCGTATAAACATGGAATCGATCTTCATATACATCCGCCTTCGAATCAGTAATCCGGTTAAATTCGGAATATATACCATCCGAAATAAATGGCTGTCCATAATACTGAATTGTAAAATCAGGTGTAATATTTAGGTCGATACGCCCTACAAGACCGTAAGTTTCCTGATTGATAAATCCTGTTATATATCGATCGTTGTCATCAAAAATAACCGTTTCGATATACTGCAGATTGTAATCATTTTTCGAATAAAATGGCCCTACTACAATTTTTAACCGATCGGATGGGCGATAAATAACATCGAAGCTTATACGCTTATAAAGACTTGAATTATTAAAACGACCAGTTCTGCTTGCATGTATTCCGAAACTTACCTTTTTGCGGTTATCTGTAAAAAAACCGGCCCAAATACCTATACCGTCATCAAACCGCAAGGATGGCCCACCCCGCAAATCTGATTTTGATAATGAAGATCCATCATAATTTATCCCTGCATTGGCATACCAATGGTTGGTAAATTGAGTATTGAAATTTGTATTCATTCCAAAAAAAGTATTTCTACCACCAAAATCCCAACCTGACCATTGGTTGAAATTGACATTAAACCTTCTGAAAATACTAAAAGGCTCCCAAATCCGATAACTTGCCCAAATTACCTGTTGCACTTCATCAGCACTTCGCAGATAACCAACATCATTAAGTTCCAGTCCGGGCGATCGCCAGGTAACCCAGGCAACATAACGCCAGTGTCCATCACCGGTTTTACCAAATTCTACGGTTCCGCCATACCCCTGAAGCGATTTTCTTGTAGAATCTACTTTCAGGTAATTTGCATCGGGGCGCTGAAAATACCGAACCGGCGATCGTTGCAGATTGATCATAGTTGAAGAATCTCCATTTACCGAGCTAAATACGGTTCGCACGGCAAACATGTACGCTTTATCCTTCCAAAAATGTTTAAAGTTAAAACCACCTGAATAGGCATTGTCGGGCAAATTATCAATGGCCGCATTTTCAATTTTTCGATTTGTGGAAGTAAACATTCCCCCTATTACCGTGTTGCCTTTGTTGATGTCTTTTTCGAGACGAGCCACAAAATAATTGGTGAGTGGTTCCACCTCTTCCTCTCTTATCTGTCCTTCCATCGACATTTCAGCCATTTCGCGCTGTGTAACACTTTCGAGGATACCTACCGACCAACCGCTTTTAGTTTTACCACTCAATTTGAAAGCTCCCAGGATTGTTGAATTTTCTGGAATATCAGCATATTCGTTGTCGTTCAAGGTGGGGTAATGATGCGGACTACGACCAATTCTTCGCGAATAAAACAGGTTATCGCTCGAATATGGATTTCCGCCTCCGGTTATCTGAAAATCATAAATATTGTTGCTCTCAATAAAAAATGGTCGTTTTTCCTGAAAAAAGGTTTCATAAGCCGAAAGATTTACTTCTGATGGATCAGCCTCCACCTGACCAAAATCGGGATTGATGGTAAAGTCGAGTGTGAGGTTGTTGGTTACTCCAATTTTTCCATCGATTCCGGCATTCAAACTACCTTTTTTCCCGGTGGAGTATGGATTATCTTCTTCCTTTTTATAATATTCCTGTTTTGCAACAGCGTAGGGAACAAGATCAACTTGTCGTTTTGGTTTAATGCCATTTATCCCTTGCAGCTCACCAAATTTTGAAACCCAACCATTATCTTCTTGTGAAACAAATTGCCAAAGCGATCGCTCCTCCACACGAAAAATACGACGTGTAAACTGCATTCCCCATGTGTGCATATCCTTTTTCCCAAAGCGCAACTGTGTAAATGGAATTTTCATTTCGGCAACCCAGCCTGTATCATTTACCGATGTTTTGGTGTACCAGATCGGATCCCATGTATGATCCCAGTTGTCACCGTCTTCGGTAATCAACTCATCGCCCTTTACTCCTGCAGCATTTACCGTAAAAGAATATGCGGTCATTTTATCAAAGTGGCTATCGATGTTAATCTCAACAAAATCACCTTCAAACCCATCTCTGCGCGACATCCGTTTTGCAATTTCTGATGGCACACTATCGTAGGCCATTATGCCCACGTACAAAAAATTATCATCGTACAAAATTTTAAAATAAGTAGGTTGTGATGGAGATTTTCCTTCGTAAGGCTCTTGCTGTATAAAATCCCCTCCCCATTCCACAAGATTCCAACTTTTATCATCCATAATACCATCAATAACCGGAGCTTCATCTGAGATTCTATTTGTAGAGTATGTTTGTTGCTGTGCTGAAATCAAGATTGGGATTAAAAGAAATAACAGCAAAAAGTTACATTTTTTCATACGAGACAGCTCTATTTTGATTGATTTTTTTTATTATCAAAAAATAAGCCGTGGGTTGTAAATAGTTAAGCATAAGAGTTTACCAATTTATGTACACAGAAATTAGTTTTTTCCTATGACCATTTATGAACATCGAATGTCCTGAAATGTACAGGCTTTAATCTTTAAAAATATTTGATACCTTTGATGATTAATACCAAAAAATATTGGATAAGATGAAACCTGCAAAATACTACGAAGAAATTTATCGCTATCAGCTAAAATGCAATCTATGCCCACACCATTGTACCATTGGAGATGGAAAAACCGGAATATGTAAAGTTCGCAAAAATATTGCGGGGGAATTGTATTTACAAACCTATGGCGATATATCTTCGATGGGTTTCGATCCCATCGAAAAAAAGCCATTATATCATTTTTATCCCGGAAGTATTATTTTTTCGGTGGGTGGATATGGTTGCAACCTACGCTGCAAATTTTGTCAGAATTATCAAATTTCGCAAGATATTCCCGGAAATTCAAACAGCAGCAAAACCTATTCTCCACACGAAATAATTGCATTTGCCAGCGACAAAAGGGCGAATATTGGCATTGCCTTCACTTACAACGAACCCACCGTGTGGTTTGAATATATGCAGGATATTGCTGAGGTTTCGAAAAGGAAAGGAATGAAAAACGTTATGGTTACCAATGGTTTCATCAATCCTGATCCATTGGACGAATTGATTGAAGTGATGGATGCTTTTAATGTAGATTTGAAAGCTTTTACGGAGGATTTTTACCTGACTCAAACCATGTCGAAGCTTAAACCAGTGAAGGAAACATTGAAGCAAATCAGGCGTCGAAGAAAGTATCTTGAAATCACCAATTTAATTATATCTGGCAAAAATGATAACCGGAAGGATTTTGTGGAGATGCTGAAATGGATTAATGGTGAGCTTGGAAAAGATACAGTTTTGCACTTATCCAGATATTTCCCTACCTATAAAATGTCGATACCCCCAACCCCACCAGGATTGTTGAGCGATTTATTTGAGACAGCAAAAGAGCATCTTGATTATGTATATATCGGAAATCTCCCAACAAATAACTCCCAAAATACATATTGTCCGTCATGCAATCAAAAAGCAATCGATCGGAACCGACATAACACATGGATCAGTGGCCTGGACAACACAGGGAAATGTTCGAAATGTGGTTATAAGATAATCGCACATATATAAGATCATCAAATGTATTTTCATTATTTCGGCAGAAGAAAGATCATACTAAAATGGATGACTAACAATGAAACAGAAAATTATTACTCCATTTCCAAAAAAAAATATGCAATGATAAACTCAAATATTGGGGTTCTACTGTGAATTTTGTGGAACATACAAAAATGATTTAGTGATTCAATGCAATAATGTAAACAATATCCAAAATGAAAAATAAAATAATATTTTACATAAACTATTTAATATCATTAACCTAATCAAAAAGAAATATTTAAGCATTATCGCATTTCATCATTATAAACAAACTTATAGCAGAACAACAGAATGTTTGTTTACCACAAAAAAGATAGTAGAAGATACAACAACTTATTTATTGACTTACCACAAGTTAAAAGAAAATTCTATTTTTGCCTGACGATAATAAAATAACTATATATGGTGTTAATTTCACATAATAATACATTATAATAATAATATGAAAGCAACAATTATTTCAACAATCATTCTCATTTTTACCATAGCAGCTTTTTCGCAACCCTACCGAACTCACTTGATTAAAACCAACACAGAAGGAAATTTTGTGAAGGAGCTCTATCTTGTGAGAGATACCGAACGCGACATTATGGAAGGAATGTACCAACAGTTTTTTTTGGACACACTCATTACCCGTGGAAGATATGCCAATAACAAAAAAACAGGATTATGGGAATTTTTTGACTACTCTGATAAACTCAATTTTTCGGGCTACTATGTTGATGATGTTAAAGACGGGAAATGGGTTTATTATTTAAATAACATCATTTCGGCGGAGGTTTATTATAGCATTGGAAAAACCGATAGCATTTTTGGTTTTTTCGAAAACGGCTTGCCTGCTTGTGAGGTAAGAATGTTTGATGATGGCCAGGGAGTAATAAAAACCTATTACGACAACGGGATGATTAAAGAAGTACAACCGACTAAAAGCGGAAAACCGGATGGCATTTATCAGGTTTACTTTAAAAACGGCCAGCTCCATCGTAAAGTTTTATATACTGATGCACAAATCAAAAGCGTAATTAGCACTTTTGATATGAGTGGAAATGCAATAGATGGAGGAAGTTTAAAAGATGGGAATGGGAATTTTATCGCCTTTTTTATATATGACACCCCCGAAATTGTACCCATGAAAAAATACCGGAATCTTGGCATTAAGAATGATGAATTGGCCGGTATTGGAAGTAATTATTATGAAAATGGAAAACTTGAATCATCGGGATTTATTGAGAATGGAAATACGATTGGCGAATGGAAATATTACAAAAAAGATGGATCAATAAAGCATATTATTAATTATGATTACAGCCCATTTCTGGAAAAAAGAAGGCATCTCATAGCAGAAATATATTCGGGTAGCGGTATTAATACCGGTGAGCGTACCCCTGAATTTCAGGGAGGAGAAGAAAAATGGCTCAAATTTTTGGTTCAAACGGTTCATTACCCAAACGAAGCTGGCAATATTGCAGTATTGGGGATTGTATATGTAGATTTTGTAGTTTCTGATGTGGGCTGGCTACAATCGAGCCGAGTTGTAAAAAGCATAAGTAAACCACTCGACGATGAAGCCTTGAGAGTTACTAAACAAATGCCGAGATGGAATCCGGGTTTGCGTTATGGAATTCCGGTAAGAT
>JAOZRY010000727.1 GCA_029939965.1 Bacteroidales bacterium
AAACCTTTTAGTGTAAGTTACTTTTCGCAAAAGAAAGTTTGTTGACTAAATATTATTTTGCCCATTGGACTTCTATTGGAGATATGCTGGGGTTGATTTTGAAAAATACGGTTTTTATTGTCTCCCTGTAAATTGGTTTCAGCGGCGGAGTCGCGAAATATTTGTAGAAACAAAATAATCAGACGTCTCTCCAAGGTGCAGAGCACCGTTATATTATGCAAATGAGAATATATTACGGTGCTCTGCACCTTCATTATTTCTTCAGGGGTCTTCATTTCTACAAATATTATCGGTGCTCTACACCTAATATTCAAGGTAGAATTATTTGCAATAAAAGAGTGTTCGGAACGATCCGCAATTTTGCAGGAAATTAGATTTCTGAAGAATCGCAAAAAAGGAGTATCAAAAATACCTCTCCAAAAACTGCCTATAAAAAACATCATAAACTTTATAACCTTCCGGGCTGCAGTATATCATCTCTTTTCTGAAAAGTGTTTCTGTAAATTCCAGAAAGTGCCCGATTGCAGAATTTGAAATTTACTTATCGAATTTTTAAAACATTGATTTATAAACTCAGCATACTTATCATGGATAATTTTATCAATTACCAGTCTTTCGGTACTTTGGTAAAATGGTTGTTTTGCACTATAAAACATATTATGGATAAGTAAAAAGCGATCCAACAACATTTTCCCTACAACACAAACTCCAAAAAGTTTCCCCTTGTAATACATTGGTAATTATTACCATAATGCTGGACCCAGCTTTTAGGGGGCTTCAGTTTGGGTTTGCCGTATTTAATTTCGTAAGCAAATAGCTGATCGCCTTTCTTTTCGATATAATCCATCTCAACCCCGTTGTAGGTGCGCCAAAAGTAGCTTTGCACATGTAAGCCATCGTACAAAACTTTTTTTCGGCGCTCAGAAATCACAAAGTTTTCCCATAGAGCCCCAACATCATTTCGGGCATCCAGTGCCTTAAAGTTATCAATCAATACATTTCGAATTCCATTATCGTAAAAATAAAACTTTTGCGATTTACTAATCTCATTCCTTTGGTTTGTACTGAAAGCATTTAGCCTGAAAATGATAAACGATTGTTCGAGCAAGTGAAGGTAGCGTTCTACCGTTTCGCGATTCAAACTTAATTTTTGACAAAGCTCGTTGATGCTTACCTGCGAGCCAACCTGAAACGATAGCAGCTGTAATAAATCCCTAATCTTAAAAGGATATTTAATACTTTCAAGTTCCAGAATATCTTTATAGATGTACGATTCAGAAATCTCCCTCAGGTAATCCTCCCTTTCCAGGTAATTTCCTGAGGTAACTACCTCGGGGTATTGGCCATAAATCACACGGTCTTCTAATTGATCCATGAGTTCAAAACTATTCAGGCCAGTAGAAAGCTCCTTCATGGAAATAGGCAATAAGGTGAAAACTTTTTTTCTTCCGGTAAGCGATTCTGTAATCCGGTCTGATAGCAGAAATGAAGACGAACCGGTTACAAGTATTTTCAACTCTGGAATCTCATCGTGCAGAATTTTTAGATTGATCCCGATTTCTGGTACGCGCTGGCCTTCATCCACAAAAAGAAGTTCGTATCCTGAAACTAATGACTTAAGTTTGGTCAAGTCACGACTTGATAATACATCAATATACTTTAACTGGTCAGCATTGATTTTTAGACACTTTAGACCCGTCTCCAAAATTACATCATTCGACAAGGTGGTCTTTCCCGCTTGCCTGGGTCCGTAAATAATAATGACTTTCCCGGAGTGAATCAAACCATTGACAAGCTGCGATTTTACAATTCTATCAATTTTCATATTAAGATTGTTTGAGACAAAAGTACGAATTTTTATGGTTATCCGTAATATTTAGGCCAAATATTTATGGTTAACCGTAAATTTTAGGGAAATAAAAAAGGGAAGAAATTCGATTTGATCCGATATTTTGGGTTGCAGTAAGTAAAAGATTCAAGCGATCGAATCTGAAATTTGTACACCACCCTTATTAAAAAACGAATTCAATATTACAATACAAAGTCCTGTTAATCTTGAAATTTTGTCTAAATTTTTTTGGCTTGTCGAGGTTAGTAGGGTAATTGATTATATACTCGTTGCCTCGTAATGCTCAGCGGCAG
>JAOZRY010000728.1 GCA_029939965.1 Bacteroidales bacterium
TCCAAATTTTGGAGGGGGACAAATGGGGGGCAGAGGAGAGATGGTAGAAGATAGAGGGGAGATGGTAGAGGGGAGAAGTGAGAAGGGAGAGAGCAGGGAGCAAAGGGGAAGAGAGCAGGGAGCGGAGAGAAAAAAAATAAATGGGATGATATTCAGGGTTTGACTTGAAGTCAAGCCCTGAATGAGAACGGAGAGCAGAGAGAAAAAAAATTAATGGGGTGATTACAGAAGGTTGTGCTAAAATCATCCGCTGAATTTTTTATTGCAGGTTTTGAACTTTTAAGCGGTAAAAAGAAATCGTTAGAAAGACAGTTTGCTCTATTCTAAAATCAAACCTTCCAATTTCTGAAACCGGAAACCTGAAACTATCCCATCTCCCTATAATCAAACATTTTCCAAAAACATACCAAGATCGTTTTCCCGGTTAAGCCCCAGTTTTTTCTTCAGGCGTTGTTTGTTCTTTTTCACAGTATCGGGAGATATATTCAACATGCGGGCAATTTCTTTGTTGTTGAGGTTAATCTTTATATAAGCACAAATTTTATGGTCATTTTTGGTGAGAATCGGGAATTTTTCGGATAGATTGCTGAAAAACCTCGGATGAACCTCTTCGAAATGTTTTTTGAACTGAACCCAATCCTTATCCATTTGGTTACTACCTTCAATTTTCGAGAGTATCATCATACATTTTTCCTCCTTGCCGTCCACACTCGATTTCATTCCTCCCAACAACTCTCTGATTTCCAATAGCGCCTGGTTCTTGTTAAGTATCTGCAAAGTAGTGGCCGACAACTCCCGGTTTTTTATTTCGATCTTTTCTTTTTGCAACCGATTAATCTCTTGCTCGGCAAATACCAGTTCTTCCAATCTCTGGTGTTCGATCTCCTTGTTTTTAATCTCCAATCCGTTGAGCTTTATTTCCTGCTCATGCATTATTTTATTTTTCAGTAGCGATTTTCTGGCAATCCTAAATAAAACATACAACAATACACTGAGTATCAATAATGCCGACCCAAATACTATCAGTCCTTTTTGTACTGAATTTTTAATTTCAACATCCTTTTTCAACAACTCATTTTCCTTTTCCTTCTTTTCGGTTTCGTATTTGGTTTGGATTTCACTAATGATTGTTAGCTTCTCTTCGCCAAAAATAGAATCGCTCAACGCAAAATATTTTCTATAGTAATCAAGTGCCTTTTCAAAATCTCCCATACCTGCATACGTCCGTGAAAGGTCATCGTAACATGCTGCCAGCTGATCTCTTGCGCCAAGCTCTCTGGACAGATCTGTGCATTTGATAAAATTCTCCAACGCAAGTGAATATTTCCCTGTCATTTCGTAAACCTGCCCGATGTATGCGTAAGAGAAAAGCATCCCACGGCGGTTGTCCCTTTTTTTCTTAATCGCCAACGATCTTTGAAGAAAATCCAAAGCTCTGCTCCAATGTTTCAAATGAAAATGAACTATGCCTATATTACCAAGGTTAATTGCAATCCAGGGTTCGTTATCAGCTTTTTTATTAATTTGTAAAGCTTCCGAGTAATTCGTGAGTGCCATATCGTATTTTTCCTGCTTAAGATAAACATTTCCAATATTGTGCAGTAAACTTGCAATCCCACGTTGGTAGTTGGATTTCCTGTGTATGTTGAGAGCTTTACTGTTATATACAAGTGCCTCTTCAGAATTGCCAATCCGGTAATAGACAGTAGCTATCCTGCTAAATGACAACGCAATATTTTTTTCATCATTAATATCTTCTGATATTTCAAGGGCTTTATGGAAATATTCGATGGCCTTATCATACTCACTAAGGAGATAACACGAATAACCAATATTTCCGAGGTTTACCGCTTCCTGGTTTCGGTTGCCTGTTTCCCGGTTCAGGGGCAAAGCAAGTTCAAGTTGCGAAATAGCTTCATTGTGTTTACCAAGTTTCTTAAAACAGATGGCGAGGTTTTGATACAATTGAGCCATTTTATCCTTATCACCCAGCTCCTTTGTTATCGCAAGCGATAAATTGTAATTAATTATGGCAGTGTCGCAATTGCCTAAACTTTTATGCGCCAGGCCAATTAGGCTGTATGCACCCGAAACCGAAAGTTTGTCGTTTTTCAGTTGGGCGACCCCTAATGCAAGATTTGC
>JAOZRY010000729.1 GCA_029939965.1 Bacteroidales bacterium
AAAGTCCCAAAAAAGGTACTCCGCTTGGTCATGGAATTTACAAATTGCGAATGGCAATTGGTTCAAAAAGCAAAGGCAAGTCCGGCAGTGCAAGGGTCATCACTTTTTTAGTTACCGAAGACATGGAGGTTTATCTGGTACACATTTACGATAAAAGCCAACTTGAAAACATAACCAAACAACAAATCTTCGAACTGCTTAAAAGAGCGAACCTCCTATAGGACAAAAGCCCGGTGTTGATCAGGCTTTTTGTAAGTTCTTCAATGTTAAAGTTATAGGTATTGGTGTAATAGATTAAGTCAACCCGTTTTTGCTTGCGGAGTTTTCTACCGGAAGCATCATAAAGATAATGTAGGATGTTCTCCCCGCTTTGCCCTATCTCCAACCGCTGTGGCAGGTTTAGGTGGTTGTGTTCAATATTATCAATTTGTTTGTTCAAGTCCTTAGTCATGTTTCCGTTTGCGTCGTAAAAGTACTCAATATTGTTGGTTAGGGAGTTATTATCACTAAAGCCTTTGTTCTGGTGGTCAGTGTCATTAACGTCATTTACACTTGTAAGCTGGTTGCCGTTGTACTGATAGGTAAGTTCATTAATTAAATTTTAAGATGAGCTGCCTCCAAGCTTTCCTTTTCCTTTAATTGATACAATGACCCCGGCAATTTTATAAATATTATCACTAAACAATTTCCCAATATTGAGGAAGGTGTTGACTGGTTCTCTGGTTAACCAAGTTCAGCACTTCTAAAACCCTAATTATTTTTCCGTTTCTAAATAGAACCAGTGATTATCTAATTTGCTATAGTTTGCAAACCTCCTGATATTTTTTAAATCCTTCAGCTCTTTTTCTGAATAGACTATATAAAAATTAGATTCTTCTATAAAGTACAGATCATTTTCTGGTATATAAATAATGGCATTAACTTGCAACGATTTTAAAGCTTGATATAAGAATAAGACTTCTAACTTCCTGTCATTTAATTTCTCAATATTCAGATCTGTGAAAAGTGTATCTTGCGTTGGGAAAATCTGCTTACAAAGCAACTCATTATTGGTTGACTCAAATACAAAGTATCTAATCTCCTCCTCGTTTAATAAAAAATCAAACAAATATTTTCCATCAGATCTTGGCTGAACCTGCCAGTTTTTGAACAAACCAATATTAAAGTTTTTGTTTTTGTTGTAAAACTTCTCAATATCGGTATTACCTTCATTGATTGCTCTTTTACAACTATTGAAACTAACTACAATTAATAATATTATTAACACTTTATACATAACATATTTATTTCATGTGTTTATAATGAAATTTAGTAGAATTTAAAGGCTTTGGGCCTGCTCCCTGGGATTTGTTCCATTTATATCCTAATTTAATTGAATATTGGTCATCAGGTGAATCCAATCCTCCATAATGTGGATCACGTATGTTGTTCCAATGAGCTCCTAATTTTGCTACAGTTAATGAAAAACCTAAAGATCGAGCACCCGCACCCCATATAAAGTTACCGAGGTTTTTAGAATTGTGGGCAACATTGCCATCATTAGTTTTAGTAACATAGAGTGTATTAAATCTAGTAATTGGTTCTTTTTTCCCATTTACAATAACCTTTGCTTTTACTACATAATCCATTTTTCCTTCTCCATTCGGATTAGACGCATCACTTTCATTCAGGATAAATTGAAGTTTGGAATCCTGATTTACTTCATCATTTACTCCTGATGCCTCCAAAGCTTCTGCAACAGATTCCATGTCAACGAATTTTACATTTGTTATTTTCCCATCCTCAAATGCTTGTGGATCATTAACTGGATCAGCAAAACCAAATGTAGTGGCTTCTTCACCATCCTTACCAGCAATGGTTCCATAATGTTCTCCTTCTTTTTCTACTTTGCCTGTATATTGCCCATTAGAATTAAATTGATATTCATCAGGAGACATCCCCATAAAATCAATAAACATAATCGGATTGTTAGCACCATAGACAAAAGGCGACTGAAAACTATATTCTTCACTTAAAGTATCTAAAGTGTGAAACCTCCCCAACTGCGCATCATAAAACCTCGCCCCATCCATACGGACTTGCTTCGCTTCGTAATCATACCACCCCAGCCCAAACTCATCCTGCATCTCTTTGCCGTTGTA
>JAOZRY010000730.1 GCA_029939965.1 Bacteroidales bacterium
CTGATTTAAATAATGGGCTGGTTGCATATTACCCTTTTAATGGCAACGCCAACGATGAAAGCGGCAATGGAAATGATGGAACTGTAAATGGAGCAACTTTAACAGAGGATAGATTTGGGAATGCCGGGAATGCTTATGATTTTGATGGGGTGGATGATTGGATAAAAGTGTCAGATTCCCCCTCATTAAACCCTGAAAATGAAATTACCATTCAAGCTTGGTACAAAACTGTTTCTTTTAGTGGCAACGGTGCTGATGGTATTGTCTCCAAGGCTTATTATTCTCATTCTCATCCATATTACCAATATCATCTATCTGTTACTGGAAATCTTTACCCATATGGCAATAGCAAGAGCCAATTTGGGTTCGTTGGTAATGGTTGTGGTTTTAGTACTGAACCTAATTTTTGGGAAATAGGAAATTGGTATCAGGTTGTCGGTGTTTTTAATCAATCAGAAGTATTATTATATGTAGATGGGGAACTAATTGGTTCTGCTCCAAGGAGTGGGACTATTAATAATTACGGTCAATATTTATGCATTGGAAAAAATAAAAACGTTAACAAATATCTTCCAGGAAAAATCGATGACATCCGCATCTACAACCGTGCATTAACAGAAGGAGAGATACAGCAATTGTACGGTGGAGGAATAGAGCCAAATGTTAGCTTGGCTGGCAATGTTGTTGAGGAAACTACCGGGCAAGCCCTGGCAGATGCATATATAGAGGCCACAAATATTTCCACAGGAACTGCATATAGCACCGAAACAAATAACCAGGGCAGTTACCAATTTATAAACCTGCCAGGCGGCAACTACAATGTGGAGGTTTCAAAAGCAGGATTTCAAACACAGATTATAGAGAATGTTGTGGTTGATAATGAAGAAACAACAGTTGTAAATTTTGAACTGAATTATATAATTTCGTTATCAGGTTTGATAAGTGATGCTGAATCTACATTGCCAATACAGAATGCTGCTGTGCTTTTAACCGGAAACAATTTTAATGAGCAAACCAACACGGATGAATTTGGTAATTATGAGTTTAACGAGCTTGCCGCCGGGTATTATAACATAACAGTAAGCAAAGCTGGTTACCAAACCGAAAACAAAATGCTTTATCTAACGGAACCAATAATCTATCAGGAAGATTTTGAGTTGGTTTTGCTTTCCGAAAATTCGCTCCTTATAAATGATGCATTAACGGCTTTTGCCGATGAGATTGTTGAAGAGCCCAATGGGTTTTATAAACTTTCGGGCGATGTAAACATCAACGGAATACTGTATTTCGATGGAGAGATTGAAATTGATAAACGACCTGGGCTTGCATATCCTGAGATTTCGGGATATTGTGGTTTTTATGCCAACGACATTGCAAACGGCCAAACTTACCAAATAAAACAAGGTAGCTCTCAATTTAAGTATTATGCCACCGAGAATAGTATTCTGCCACAATCGCAAAATTTTTTGTTGGATGCGGTTTTTTTAGTTGGTGGATTTAATGTAACAATTGGTGAGCTTATTATCGATCCTGTTGGGGATTTTGTTGAGATAAAAAGTATTGCCAAAATGCCCTTTCCTATCAATAAGGTTGTGGATCGTATGATAAAAAAATACGCCAATAACCTTCCGTTTTTCGTTAAGGAAATGTCGGGGAGTAGAATATTTTCGAAAGTAAATGGCCTGCAAACGGCAGTTAACATTAGTGATATAAGTGTGGATATTGGTATCGTTTCACTTGAAAATGTTAACCTTTATTGGAACACCGATACCCAAACTTATGGAGGTGGCTTTAAGCTAAATATTCCGGGAAATAAAAAGCCGGGCAAGCAGGAAACAGATTCCTTATTTGCATATCCTGAGTTGAAAAACTTACCGGTAGAACTCAGGGACGACAATCAACAAACCATCGACAGCCTATCGTTTAACGAATTTTTGATGATGTATCGTTCCAAAGGATTTGCCCTGTTGAGCGTAGGTGCCGAAATAGAATTTGTTCATGGTGCCATTAACAAAATAATTATTTCAATAGGAACAAAAGTGCCAATCGGCCCAACAGGTCTTTTCATAACTGAGATTACTGGTGGCTTGGAAAACCTGGCTACCAAAAACTGGAAAATCATAGCCAATGTTGATATTGAA